>JBHACK010000153.1:0-53300 GCA_041854545.1 Acinetobacter sp.
AAAAACGTAGAAGATTTAATCTTTTATGAGATAAAATGATGATATTTGGAATGATTTTTGCTTATTTTAAATATCATCATTCATTCCTTTAAAGGTAAACGTATGCCATCATCGACCGATTTAAATCATGCACTTTGGGAGCATTTGCATACAGCTATCTTACTGGTTGATGCTCAGCTCAATATCCATTCGTTAAACCCTGCTTGTGAAAACCTATTAGAAATCAGCCAATTTCGTGGTAAAGGTCAATCCGTTTTACAATTTTTTTGTCCCCCTGCATCTGAAAGTGAAATTCGGCACTCTTTTTTAACAACTTTGCACACCGCTCAACCCTATACCAGTCATGAAAGCACCTTAAAGGTGCATTTTAAAGATGTTTATGTGGATTATCACGTTTCACGTCTAACCTTTGCGGAACAATTTTTATTATTGATTGAAATTTATCCAATTAATGAAAAATTAAAAATCACCCAACAGGAACACGCTCAACAACAGCACCACATCGCACGCCAACTCATTCGCAGTGTGGCTCATGAAATTAAAAATCCTTTGGGGGGCATTCGTGGTGCAACGCAACTACTGGCACGCCAACTGCCCGATACTCAATATCGAGAATTTACCGATATTATTTTAAATGAAGTCGATAGATTAAGCGTGCTTGCCGATACCATGCTCGGTTCTCGCCAACCCCCAAGCTATGAATGGATTAATATTCACGAACCTTTAGAACGTGTCCGCTCCTTAATTGTCAATCATATTCAACAACAAGATGACCCATCATCGTTTTTACATCAAATTAAAATTAAACGTGATTATGATTTGTCTTTGCCTGATGTCTATGCTGACCGCAATCAACTGATTCAAGTGATGTTAAATATTTGTATGAATGCCGTACAAGCCTTTGAAGAAAATCCAGATTTTTTCCAACATCACCAACCACAACTGATTTTACGCACACGCATTCAACGTTTAGTTACGATTCAAGGCGTATTACACCGCTCTGCCATCTGTATTGACATTGAAGATAATGGCATAGGCGTTCCGCAAGAAATGATTGAATCGGTCTTTTATCCTTTAGTAACAGGACGTGCCAAAGGCACAGGCTTAGGCTTAAGTATCGCCCAAACCATTATGCAACAACATCATGGCATGATTGAATGTTATTCAGAAACCAGTAAAACTATTTTTCGCTTATTGCTACCGTGGGAGAATGTACATGGCAAATCATCACCTGTGGATCGTCGATGATGACCACTCTATCCGTTGGGTATTAGAAAAAAACTTTGCCCACGATTATCATGTTCGATGTTTTGAAGATGCTCAACAGGCATTAGAACAATTACCGTTAGCACAGCCACAACCTGACGTGATTTTAAGCGATATTCGCATGGCTCAACTAGACGGTTTACGTTTTCTTGCCCATGTGCATCAACACTATCCTGATATTCCTGTCATTATTATGACAGCACATTCCGATTTAGAATCAGCGGTTTCCAGTTACCAAACAGGAGCGTTTGAATATTTACCTAAACCATTTGATTTAGATGACATTAATCAAATTGTACAACGAGCCATTATTCACCGAGAACAGCAAAAACAACAAGCTCACCCAGAGCATTTAAACCCTGTACAACTGAAACAAACAGGCATTATTGGTGAATCGCCAGCCATGCAAGAAGTGTTCCGAGCGATTGGACGGCTTTCTCAATCTAATATCACCGTTTTGATTAATGGCGAATCAGGAACAGGCAAAGAATTAGTGGCACACGCTTTACATCAACATTCACCACGCCATAAACACACCTTTATCGCCCTAAATATGGCAGCAATTCCTAAAGATTTAATCGAGGCGGAACTCTTTGGCTATGAAAAAGGAGCATTTACAGGAGCAACCAGCCAACGGCAAGGACGTTTTGAACAAGCACACGGCGGAACACTTTTTTTAGATGAAATTGGCGATATGCCATTTGAAACACAAACTCGCTTATTGCGTGTTTTATCTGATGGTGAATTTTACCGAGTGGGCGGACATACCCCTGTTAAGGTTAATGTACGGATTATTGCAGCGACCCATCAAAATTTAGAAAAATTGGTGGAAGAAGGACGCTTTCGTGAAGACTTATTTCACCGTTTAAATGTAATTCGTATTCACATTCCACGCCTTGCCGAACGCCGTGAAGATATTCCCATGCTGACCCAATATTTTTTACAACGCATGGCACAAGAACAAGGCACACGTCCCAAAATTTTACATGAAGATACCCTTCGATATTTACAGCAACTGCCTTGGCGTGGCAATGTGCGACAACTGGAAAATACTTGCCGATGGCTGACGGTGATGAGTACAGGTGAATACGTCTATCCTGATGATTTACCGCCAGATTTAAAAACGACTGCGGTTGAACACGAACCATTGAGCGATATTCCGCCAGTTGTTCCAAGTGCGACTGTACCAGCACCACAAGCAACGGTAAACACAACACTATCGTGGCATGAACATTTAGCCGATTGGGCAAAACAGCAAATCGAACAAAAAAACACGCCACTTTTAGACGTTGCAACGCCAATTTTTGAACGCACTTTGCTCACTTTAGCCCTTGAATATACGCAAGGACATAAACAAAATGCAGCAGAATTATTAGGTTGGGGGCGTAATACCTTAACACGAAAACTGAAAGAATTAGGTTTTCATGATGATGAAACTTAAATAACGTTCGTTTTAACCATTCAAATCAGGCGTAGGTTGGCGTTGAGCGATAGCGAAACCCAACAGATTCAAAGCAATATAAAAATAAAAATGGGATTCTTTCGAATCCCATTTTTATTCACTTAAACCTTAGTTTTTACTCTCAATTTTTGCATTGGCTTTTAAATATTCCATATAATCCGCCAATTCTTGTTGAGCCCGTGAACTGGTATAAAGCTGTTGATACATCGTTTTTTGTTGTTGGTTTTGTTCCGTTGGTGCTTTAACGTCCGAAACCGCAACAATTAACAATTCTTTATCCAATTTTGTTGTACCTACAGACCAAAATCCTTGTTGTGGTGCAGGTAAACTAAAGGCTAAATGTTGTACTGCTGGAATTTGTTGTCCACGCACCGAAAAACCTGCATCTTCAAACTTAATATTGCCTGTTGCTAACACCGTTTCAGCAGGTTGAGTTTTAAAAGCATCTAAGGTTGGTTGGATTTTCGCTTTAGCCTGTTGCATTGCTTTTTCTTCAGCCACAAGCGTTTTTACTTGCTCTTTGACCGCATCTAAAGTTGGTACACCTGCAGGGATATAATTCGTTACTTTAATCCACACCGATTGACCATTAGCTAATTGAATGCTACTTTGTGCATGACGGTCGCCTTGTTTAACTTCAGCACCAAATAAACGGCTCTTCACCGCCACTTCACCTAAAACTGGGTGTTTATTGGTTGGACTAATGCCTTTGATTGACTCAATGGTCGCATCTTTAACATCTTGTTTTACAACATCTAAACTATCGCTACCAATCACCGCTTCATTGATTCGGTTAATCGCATCTGCATAAGCAACATCTGTTTTTTGTTTTTGCACTTGAGCTGTTAATTCTGCTTTAATGCTGTCTAAGGTTGGAGCTGTTGCCGTTTGTTCTACCGCAATAATGTGATAACCAAAATTTGTTTTGACAGGTTTAGAAATTTGTCCTGCTTGAACATCTTTCACCGCTTTATCAAAACTATCAGAGAACACGCCTTCTGCATAACCTGTAATAGTACCGCCTTTCTCTTTTGAGTCCACATCTTCAGAATATTCACTTGCAACTTGAGCAAAACTTGAGCCTGCGGTTAATTTCGCATACGCTTCATCAGCACGTTTTTTCGCATCGGCATCGTTACGTGTATCTGTAGTAATCAAAATATGTTTAACTGTTTTTGGCAAGTTTTGTACATATTGTTGATAGGCTTGTTTGATGTCATCTTCACTTACGGTTACATCAAGTTTCATTTGTTCAGGTGAAACAACAACATAATCAACATCAACTTTCGCTAATTGTACTAACTGGTTTTTATGTTGTTCATAATACTGTTGAATTTCCGCATCAGAAACTTGTACATTTGCTAAATATTCTGCAAATGGAATGCTTGCAACGTGTAAATGACGTTGCTCTGTCGCCAAATTCAAAATTTGCTGTAAATCTTTTTCATTGACCAATGCCATGCTTAAATTTGCCAATAACACATCAATCGCACGGTCACGGCGAATGCCTTGTACAAATTCTTGGCTAGTCATATTACGACTTTTTAAATAGGCTTCATATTTTGCAGGTGAAAACACACCATTTTCTTGAAAGCCTGTAATTTGTGTTAAAGATTGCTCGATTTGAGCTTCTGTTAGCACAATCCCTAATTTTTCAGTTTGTTGAATCAATAAGCGACGTAAAATTAAATTATTTAAAGCTGCTTTTTCGATAAATTCTTGATTTAATAAACTCGCATCACCGTTTACACTTTGTGAGTTAAGATAACCATCACGCAATGCTTTGATTTGAGTGTCCAGCTCTTCTTTTGAAATGACATCACCATTGACTACTTGCGAAACGTTCGTTGAAGAACTGCTCGAAAAGTAACCTTCTATCCCCATCACAATAAAAGGAACAGAAATCATTAATAAAAAGGCTTTACCAAACCAACTTTTAACGAAATTACGAAAAGCGTCCATAGGGCTACCAAAAAAATTTTAAGTCGCAATATTGTACAGAAAAAGAGAATAAAAATCATCTCTTAACCTGCAACAAAACGATGGATTTTTGTAGTTCAGATACATTTTTTCTATGTAGAATATAAATATCACTTGTATTTTAAACCATTATCCCCATAATAAAATTATGACTTCACTTCACCGAATATGATGATTATGACAATACATTCTGACTCACCTGAAAAATTTATCATCGATGAAAAACACTTCAGCCTTAATCATGCCGAACATTGGCGTATTCTCACCCAAGAATCGACACAAATTACCCAATGTATTCATGATGCCTTAGATAAACCCGTTTCACCAATGGGATTATGTCCTGATGAAGTTTCAATGAATCCTTGTTTTTGGCTGATTCAAGGAGAAGGTGCATCAACAGAGATTGTGTGTAATCAAGTCCACGCTGTCAAAGATAATAAACCCTTACAACTCAAACACGCTTTTCCAAGTTTTTGCAGTCCATACGCCTTCCCTGTTACCATTAAACATATCACCACATCACCAGCTCAAAGCCAAGCGGTACTTTGTTTAAGTTTGGCAGATAAAAGCAATACCGATATTTATGCGTTTGACATTCTTTATACTGTCAATCAAGCCTTTTATCGAGAACAGCAACGCTATCAAGCCTATTTTAATGCGTGGGCGTATCGCTTAGAAAACATTCCTGAACATGAAACCGTACTGATTGATGACCCAGAAGCGATTCGCCATCATCGTGCATTAAATGATATTTTAGCTCAACATCAAGGACAAACGCCTGATAATTTGCAAGAACTGATTCAAGCATGGCAACCCCAAAGTGAAGATGATAAACAACCGATTTTAGTAGATATTTCTAAAACGATTGCTTATTTATATGGCGATAATTTAGGACAAGAAGATGAAGCATGGTTTCAAGGGAGAATTGTAGGGAAAACACAAACCCACTTTTTAAATCATACTTATAGTTTATATGATATTGTTTTTGTTGAAGAAGTAAATCAACCTGCCATTTTAATGCGTGTTGCATCACAACAACATGAATTTGAAATTGGGCAATATATTCGTGGCGATATTTGGTTACAAGTGAATATTTTTTCAACAACCTAATATTGTTACTTTTTATACAGGTTAGAACGCAAATGTTCTAACCTTTTTTATTTTCAATGTGAATTCAGTTTAAAATATCTCCAATTTTAATCTCAAATAATGCTGGGTAGATTGGCGTTGAGCGAGAGTGAAATCCAACAAATTTAAAACAAAGATGTTTTACATACAGCACAAAAAACAGCAACAATTGAGCACAATACGCATAAGATACTTCATTTTTTAAACAAATATGCTACCATAATGCGATTTTTTTATTTTCTCGACGATTTATGTCATCACCAAATCCACAATATAAATTTTTACGCCAAGCCCCACGAGATGGTATAAGTACGATGAGTAATCGTCCTTCTCGTTGGCATAGCTTACATCTTGACCCTTGGCTGTTATTATTTTTAATTTTAAATGCCGTGTTAGGCATTGTCGTCCTATATAGTGCATCGACCCAAAGCACCGCATTGGTTACAAAACAATGTGTGAGTTTTCTCCTTGGCTTTACGGTGATGTGTGGTTTAGCTCAAATTCCGCCTAAACTTTATCAAGCCTTTGCCCCCTATTTTTATGCTATTGGCGTACTGGCATTATTGGTTGTGATGATTTTTGGTGAAGTGCGTATGGGGGCTCAACGTTGGATTGACATCCCCGGGTTTGGTAGCGTACAACCCAGTGAATTTATGAAAATCGGTATGCCGATGATGGTCGCATGGTATTTATCACGTTTTGCCCTGCCCCCCACTTTAAAACATATCGGCATTGCATTGGTGCTGATTGGCATTCCTTTTCTGTTAATTGCAGAACAACCCGATTTAGGGACATCGTTATTAGTCCTAGCCAGTGGCGTTTTTGTCCTGTTTTTAAGTGGCTTGTCATGGAAATTAATTTTAGCTGCCCTTGCCTTTGTTACTGCGATTATTCCGATTGCATGGCAATTTTTTCTACATGACTATCAGCGTCGCCGTGTTGAAACCTTATTTAACCCTGAAGCCGACACTTTAGGTGCAGGCTGGAATATCATGCAATCTAAAACAGCGATTGGTTCTGGCGGAGTATCAGGCAAGGGCTATTTAGAAGGTACACAATCACATTTACAATTTTTGCCTGAAGCTCACACCGATTTTATTATTGCGGCATATTCTGAAGAATTTGGCTTGATTGGCGTGTTACTGTTAAATACGTTATATCTTGCGATTATCATTCGTATTTTCCAAATTGGCTTAAAAAGTTTTGATAATTTTGGGCGTTTAGTCGCTGGGGCGTATGGCTTATCCTTTTTTGTCTATGTCTTTGTAAATTCTGGTATGGTTAGTGGCTTATTGCCTGTTGTGGGTGTTCCTTTACCATTTATGAGTTATGGCGGAACCGCAATCATTACCCTAATGGCGACCTTTGGCATTATTATGTCCATTCATACCCATCGATAAATCCTATTTTCATCATAATAAATTCCCATGTAATACATCACGTTTTGTGTAATGCTATCACATGGGATTAAAAAACAATCACTTAACCCTATTAAAATGTCTAAAGATTAAACTAACACACCTATTTCTTTGACGAAATCGACAAATTCATACACAAAATACTAGACATAAACAACTGATTATGGCTAAAATGGTCGTATATATGCAAAACAATTAGTAAAGATGATGCATATTTCTAAATTTACCTAAGTTTAATTTAGGTAGAGTATGTTAGATATTGCCTTATGTTTAGGCTTAAATAACCTACTCTAAATAGTGCAATAACATCTTTAGGAGTTTAATAATGCAGTTTATTCCCAAATACCTTTTTGCTTTATCATTAAGTTGTGTTGCAGTTGATGCACTCGCAGATATTACACCACAACAAAAAACGAACCCAGTGATTGAAGTTGAAGAAAACAATAGCTTAGTTTCTCGTGTGTTGAGCAAAGACTCACCAACGTTTAACTCAAACTTTAACCAACTTCATAGCCTAAAAATTACCAAGCAAACGGGCGATAAAATTTATCAAGAAACCGTTGCAGCAAAAATTGAAGTACCAGAAGAAACACCAAGCGTTGTTGATAAATTAAACACGGTTGCATCAAATACCGTTCGTAAATTTAGCCAAACAGGTGTTGCATCATGGTATGGTCGCCAATTTCATGGACGTAAAACCGCAAGTGGCGAAACTTTCAATATGCACGCTTTAACCGCTGCACATCGTACCTTACCTTTAAACTGCTATGTACGTGTAACCAACCAAAGCAATGGCAAAAGCGTTGTAGTGAAAATCAATGACCGTGGGCCTTTCCATGGCAATCGTGTATTAGACTTATCTTATGGTGCGGCAAAACAACTCGGTATTACTGATGCTGGCACAGCAAAAGTAAGCATTGAACGTGTAGAAGGCCCTGAATCTTAATTTTAAGATTCCTTTTTAATCATCACTTATCTCAATAAACTGCATTATTTCCCTGTTTATGGTGATACCGTGACTCCTAGACGGTATCATCTTTTTTATCCCCTACAGTTTGCAAGTTTAAAGATAAGATATTGATTTTAAATTAAATTCCACGAATCCCTGCTACGCCATATGCTCCAAAAGATTGAGCAGTCGTTAAATCTTCACGAGTTAAGCCCCCTAAAGCAAATACAGGCAAAGGATAGTCTTTAATCCATGCGTGTAGTTGTTGCCAACCAATCGCTAAAGCATCATGATGTGTCGCTGTGGTCAGCACAGGGCTACATAAAACGGCATCACAGCCAATTTCGACTGCTCGCTGTAATGACATTGGGTCATGACACGCTGAAAGATAACGCACGCCCATCACTCGTTGTTCTACCCTAAACTCAAATAATTGTTGATGTTTTAGATGAATCGTCTTTAAATGTTGCTGTACATCAGCAGGGCAATGTTGCCAAAGCGTCCAATTTACAATACATTGAGCCAAATATTCAGGCTGATGATGGGCAAAATCGGTTAATTTATCAACTGCATATTGAATATCACTCTTATTTTCTAAAGGCACTCGCCAATAAAATAAGGTGTTTGTATCAAGTGTGGTTAAATAGCGACAATCATGATGAATCTTAATATAAGGTTGCCAAATTAACCGCTCAATTAAACCTTGATTAGCTTTGGGAAAAGGATAGTTCTTTAATTGAGTACGTTCGACCCATTGCCAACCTTGTTTGAGTTGAGTGTTTAATTCTTGAGCAATAACCGCTTGATAAACCGATAGGCGAACATCAACATCATCATATTGATGATAAATGTCATCAATCGCTGTCCAATGGTCGAGTAAAATGCCCACTTCTTCCCACACTTCTCGGCGACAGGCTTGCTCTGCGGTTTCGCCCTGCTCGACTTTTCCGCCCGAAAATTCATATTTTCCGCCTTGGTGTAATTGAGCATCACGCCAGCCTATTAAAATTTTTTGTTGTTGCAATAAAATCGCAATCGCAACATGAACCTGTTTTTTCAAAGCACTAACCACATTCTTTTAAAACATTACTTTAAATTTTTGGGTTTCACTATCGCTCAACACCAACTTACTTTATGATTAAAATAAATACAATTTAAACCGAACTCACATTATCATGTTTAAATGATAATATCACTTGTATTTACTCTATTAATGTTATATTATAACATAACATTTAAATATCATAGGTTATGCTCATGCAAGTGTTATCATCATTAAAAAGTGCAAAAAAACGTCATCAAGATTGTCAAGTGGTACGTCGTCGTGGCAAATTATTTGTCATTTGTAAATCAAATCCACGTTTTAAAGCACGTCAGGGGTAAAATTTTGTTGTGCAGTTAAAATTAAACGAGCCAGTTCTAAATCTTCTGGATAGGTAATTTTTAAATTATCGGCTCGTCCTGCAACCAAATGCACAGGCTCGCCACAATGTTCCAACGCACTGGCTTCATCGGTAATGGTGATGCCATCTTTTAATGCCGTTTCAATCGCATTTATCAATGTTGCAAGTTTTGCCAGTTGTGGTGTTTGGGCTTGCCACATCTGCTCTCGGTTCACGGTTCGTTCAATTTGTTGATTTAGCGTTGCTTTTTTCAAAGTATCTCGTACAGGGACTGCTAAAATCGCACTTTGCCCTGTATGACAGGCAGTTTGATATAAGGTCAAAAGTTGTTCTGCTTGAACGCATGGACGTGCCGCATCATGCACCAGTACCCAATCTTCATCATCTGCTAAATGTTCTCGTAAATAATATAAGGCAGATAATACCGAATCTACTCGCTCTACTCCACCAATACACACATGGGCAAGGTGTTGTTGTGGTAATGTTAAGGTTGTTAAATAGTTATCTTGAGCAGATTTCGCCAAAACATACCCTGCTAAAGGTAAATGTAGCAATGCGGTCAAACTGTGATGTAAAACAGTTTGTCCATTAATCTGCATATATTGTTTTAAATGTTGATGGGAAAAACGGCTACCTGTTCCTGCAACAGGGACAACTGCCCAAAGTTTGCTCTTCATATTCAATCATGCTTAATGTTATGGTTTTTTGGTGTTAATTTCTGGTGCGATGTCTTCCATCATTGGGGCAATTTTCACTTCAGGTTGATTTAAAAATTCATCAGGTAATTTTTGAGCTTTTGCGGTATTAATTTGAATAAAGGTTTCATTCTTTTTAATTAAGCCTAAGTCTAAACGTGCATATTCTTCCACAACATCGACACCATTGCGTAAATCTTCCATTTCTGCAAATAGAATGCGGTTGCGTGCTTGTAAGGCTTGATTAATTTCTTCTTGGCGTTGAATGTTGGCTCTTAATAGGTCGTTGGCATAATATCCTGTTTCACCATGCCAAAGTTGAGTTTGTAGTAATCCCATCAATACAAAAAATAAAATAAGAATTAAATAATTAACTTTTGAACGAAAAAAATTGGTCATTACAAACTCGGTGAATTAGAATGATGAATGAGAGAAATCCTTTCTAATTGATTCATTAGAAAGGATTTTTTGCTGTGATAATATCATCAATATTATCACATGGTTATCGAATTAATTTAAGCCTTTAAATTCAGCTTTACCACGATATGGAGCTTTAATTAATTCTTCAATACGCAATAATTGATTGTATTTTGCAACACGGTCAGAACGGCATAATGAACCCGTTTTGATTTGACCTGCAGCTGTACCGACTGCTAAATCTGCAATGGTTGAATCTTCAGTTTCACCTGAACGATGTGAAATCACGGTGCTATAACCATTTGCTTTTGCAAGATAAATTGCATCTAAAGTTTCAGTCAATGTACCAATTTGATTGTATTTAATCAAAATCGAGTTTGCTACATTTTGGTCAATACCACGTTGTAAAATCTTCGGATTGGTTACAAACAAATCATCGCCAACTAATTGGATTTTATTCCCTAAGATAGAAGTTAAATATGCCCAACCGTCCCAATCTGATTCATCTAAACCATCTTCAATCGAAATAATTGGATATTGGCGTACTAAACCTGCTAAATAATCGGCAAATTGGTTGCTGGTAAATGCTTTATTACCTTCACCTGCCAAGACATATTGACCATTTTTGTAAAATTCTGAAGATGCACAGTCTAATGCTAAATAGATGTCTTGACCTGCTTTATAACCTGCTTGTTCAATCGCTTGCATAATCACCGTAATGGCTTCTTCATTTGAACGCAAGTTTGGTGCAAAACCACCTTCATCACCCACCGCAGTATTTAAGCCTTGTTTTTTCAACACAGATTTTAAGCTGTGGAAAATTTCAGCACCCGCACGCAATGCTTCAGAGAATGATGTAAAACCAACTGGCTCAATCATAAACTCTTGAATATCCACAGTATTATCTGCATGAGCACCACCGTTTAAGATATTCATCATTGGTACAGGCATACTTAAAGTATTTTGACCACGAAGATTTGCAATGTATTGGAATAATGGGATTTGTTTTTCTTGAGCTGCCGCACGAGCCGCCGCTAAAGAAACCGCTAACATCGCATTTGCACCCAATTTTGATTTATTTTCAGTTGCATCTCGTGCAATCATTTTGTCATCAAGCAATTTTTGCTCAAATACGTTTTGGTCAACCAATAATTGTTGAATTTCGCTATTAACGTTTTGAACCGCTTGACGAACCCCTTTCCCTAAATAACGTGCTTTATCGCCATCACGCAATTCGAGTGCTTCACGAGAACCTGTAGATGCACCTGATGGTGCACACGCACGACCAATCACACCTGACTCTAAAATTACATCGGCTTCAATGGTTGGATTACCACGAGAGTCTAAAATCTCTCTTGCACGAATATCAACAATCTTACTCATATCGTTTCCCCAACTGGTGAGTTTTGTTTGTTCACGATGGAATGCTCTATGTTTAGAGAATCCCCAAATCATTTAGATGATAGTAAATCAATGTGCTACATTCTAGCATAAATCGCTACAATATAACATGAATTGATGGGTTAATTAAGCGAATTTTGCGTCTAGTACTCACTGTTTTATTCAATCAAAGATTAAGGTGCGTAACCATACACGCCTTAAGTAATTTTATTAATGGGTATCTAATACCGCAAAACCTTTTACCAATTCATCAAGCTGTTTTAATTGACTTAAAAAGGCTTCTAATTGGGATAAACGCAATGCACAAGGCCCATCACATTTCGCTTTATCAGGGTCTGGGTGAGCTTCTAAAAATAGCCCTGCCAAACCTGTTGCCATACCTGCACGAGCAAGTGTAGTAATTTGGGCACGGCGACCGCCTGCACTATCAGTTCTCGCCCCCGGTTCTTGCAACGCATGAGTAACATCAAAGAAAACAGGCACATTCATGGCTTTCATGGTATCAAAGCCAAGCATATCCACCACTAAATTATTGTAGCCAAATGCCGAACCACGTTCACACAAAATTAATTGGTCATTGCCTGCTTCTAAACATTTATGCAAGATATGACGCATTTCATGTGGGGCTAAAAATTGAGCCTTTTTAATATTGATGATTTTCCCTGTTCTTGCCATCGCTTCCACTAAGTCAGTTTGACGGCTTAAAAACGCAGGTAATTGTAAAATATCTGCAACTTGAGCCACAGGCTCTGCTTGATACGGCTCATGAATATCAGTAATGATAGGCACATTAAATTTTGCTTTAATGTCTGCCAAAATTTCTAACCCTGTCTCCATACCCAAACCACGATAAGAATGCAGACTTGAGCGATTAGCTTTATCAAAACTGGCTTTAAATACATACGGAATATTTAAGCGAGTGCAAATCTCAATATAGGTTTGGGCAATTTCAAATGCTAATTCTCTACTTTCTAATACATTCATTCCACCAAATAGAACAAATGGTTTATCATTGCCAATTTCAAAACCATTGAGTTCAATGGTTGATTTTGCGGTTAATGTGGTCATGTTAAGATACCTTTTTTAAAGTGCGTGCTTTTAAAATCTGTCTTAATGGTATGTCAGACCATTTTTTAAAGCCTGTTAAGCGATTTTGATAAGAACATAAATTGGATTGAAAAGCCAATTCATCAATTTGCTCAAGATTAAGTTGCAAATGAATCGTAGATAAAGGTTTTTTGCCAATACGTCTTTCTTCTCGATGCTGTCTTGCTCTACCTTGACGAATCGCTTTACGAGATGATTTGTCATTTTCACCATAATTATTACGACAATCTTTATCTAGACTTTTTTGCTTTTTCTCGTAAGGGTGTTTGATTTTACTCATTTTTAATTGCAAATACGAAATGTCAGGATGCCCTAAGCGTTTTTAATGGAATTTTTACCAAAGACATTGAATATTATATGCTTTAAATGCACTATCACACCCAATAATTGGCATATGTTCAACCATTGCTTGTGCAATGATTATTCTATCAAATGGGTCATTATGATGAAAAGGCAAATCATGAACAATTTGCAAATGTTTTACATTAAATTCCAATAATTTAATATGATTAGCAAGGACATACTCACGATATAACTGTTCAATCGGCAATGGAATAGTGAGTTTTCCTAATGATGATTTAATACTCATTTCCCATAAACTTGCAAAACTTAAGTAACATTGATTATTTGAATCAGCCATTAATTGTCTTGCATAAACTGACATTTTTTCATCGCCATTGATATGCCACAAAAAGGCGTGTGTATCCAATAATAAATTCATAAAAATACTCTTTATTCTGGCATATACGCTTTAAAACATTCCAATGGTTCATCAAAATCATCCGCTATTTTGATTTGTCCTTTAGCACAACCAAAAACAGGCACTTTGGGTTGCTCGGCAACATCTGAAACCAAAGTTAAAATATATTGTGTACCATTAATTGTCGGATTTAACAAATATTTATCACCATTAATATTTAATGTAATGGCTTCTTGTATATTTTTTAAATCATATTTGGCAATTTCATGTATTGCAATCTCAATCATTTTTTTGCCCCTTTATATCACATTGGCATAACCCTTAGATTATGCCAACGTTTTACAACATCAAGCCAAATGTTTAGTTTTCGCCGCCTTAATAAAGGAACTAAACAATGGATGTCCACCGCGTGGCGAGCTAGTAAATTCTGGGTGGAATTGTACTGCAATAAACCAAGGGTGCGATGGAATTTCCACCGTTTCTACCAATTTTTGCGTTGAGTAGCCAGAAACTTTCATACCTGCTCGCTCAATATCATCAATAAAATGATTATTCATTTCATAACGATGGCGATGACGCTCTACAATTTCAGCATGACCATAAATTTCACGGATTTTTGTGCCTTCTAATAGCTCAGATGTTTGAGCCCCTAAACGCATGGTACCGCCTAAATTTGATGAATCACTACGCTCTTGTAATTCGCCTTTTTCATCTAACCATTCCGTAATTAAGCTGATAATCGGTTGGCTGGTCTTTTTATTAAATTCGGTTGATGTCGCTTCTGTTAAGCCTGCACAATGACGTGCAAACTCAATCACCGCTAATTGCATACCTAAACAAATGCCTAAATAAGGGACTTGATTTTCACGAGCATAACGAATCGCTTTCATTTTCCCTTCTGTGCCACGCTCACCGAATCCCCCCGGCACTAAAATCGCATCAGCCGTTTGTAGAATTTGTGTTTCATCTTGGCTTTCTAACTGTTCCGCATCAACATAGTCAATTTGCACTTTAACACGATTTGAAATACCTGCGTGTAATAAGGCTTCATTGACTGATTTATACGCATCAGGCAATTCTACATATTTACCCACCATTGCAACACGCACGGTTAATTCTGGGTTAAATAAGTCATCACAGACTTTATCCCAATCGCTTAAATCTGCTTCTGGTAAGTTAAAGCCAAAACGTTCGCAAATGAAATCATCGACATCTTGCTCATAGAATGTGCGTGGAATTTCATAAATACTGCGAGCATCTTTACACACCACCACAGCACGTTGTTGTACATTGGTAAATAATGCAATTTTGCGTTTAGTATCTTCATCGACATCATGCTCTGTACGGCAGATTAAGATGTCAGGTTGCATACCAATCGATAATAATTCTTTAACAGAATGTTGAGTTGGTTTTGTTTTTAATTCTGATGCAGATGCAATATAAGGCAACAGCGTTAAGTGCATTAACATTGAACGCCCATGCCCTAACTCCACCATTAATTGACGGACAGATTCCATAAATGGCAATGATTCAATATCACCGACTGTACCCCCAATTTCGACAATGGCAACATCATAGCCTTGACCTGCACGCAATACACGTTCTTTAATATTGTCGGTGATATGTGGAATCACTTGAACGGTCTTACCTAAATAGTCGCCACGGCGTTCTTTATCTAACACATCTTGGTACACACGACCGCTGGTAAAGTTATTCAGTTTTGTCATTTTAGAACGTTTTAAGAAACGCTCATAATAACCTAAATCAAGGTCAGTTTCCGCGCCATCTTCAGTTACAAAAACTTCACCATGTTGGAACGGACTCATCGTTCCGGGGTCAACGTTGATGTATGGGTCCATCTTGACCATGGTTACTTTTAAACCACGTGCTTCTAAAAGAGCTGCAACTGATGCTGCAGAAATGCCTTTACCAAGGGATGAAACTACACCGCCCGTTACAAATATAAAATGTGTCATTTAATTTCTCGTATCATTACGCTTTTTCAGCATTAATGTTTAATAATTTTACTGTACTCCGTCCTTATAAGCAAAGCAAAATTACAACATTTAAGTAAAATTAATTAAGGCGTAATTATAGCATAAGCCAACGAAAAAAACTCTATTGACAAGGGCATGGATTGTTGATTCATCTATGAGTCTGATGGATTATTTTTCATCAAGTTGAGCCTGAATGGCTTGATGAATTAACCCTGCAACATGGTCTGGATGTTCAAGCGGGAACATATGTCCGCCATCTGTCAGTTGGTAAGGAATTGAAAAATCACGTTTTGCAATTTCAGGAAACCCACGTTTTACAAAAATACTGTCTTTACCCATAATTAATTGCGTTGGTACACGGGGTTTGGGCTGTTTAAGCCACCACCACGATGGATTATTACGAAAAATTGCGACTTCTGCTTCTCGTGGAATGGTTAAGGTTACACCGCCACGCACAGGGTCATCTTGTAAGGCATATTGTAAATAATCTGCAAAACACCGCTCATCAAAATCTTTATAAAAGCCTTTTGGACGTAACATTTCCCCTGCTTGCTCACGGCTTTCCCAATGTTCTCGTCTTCTGACCGATAAATGTGCAGGAGTAACTTTATCTAACAACTCACGATTAAACCATTTTGCATAATGTAATTGCAAAGATGCTTTACCTAAAATCAAAGGCGGGTCAAGTAAAATCGATTGTACAAATAATTCAGGTCGTTGATAACTGGCAAGTAAAGTTAAAACTGAACCTAGAGAATGTCCAATAGCGATGACTTTTCGTCCATGTGCTTGTGTTACAATGCTATCAATCACTTGATGGCTTAAGGATTTCCAATGCGCATCAATCGGATAACGTTGGTCAATTCCTAAGGTTGAAACGGCAATAATATCATAATCTTGTGCTAAATTATCTAATAATGTTCGATAAACAGGCACAGGCATTCCTGTTGCATGGGCAAAATGGATTAAAGGGCGAGTTGAACGTGTCATAAATTCTATCCTTTATTTGATGAAAAATTACCCTTAGCCAGTTTGCCAAGGGTAATGTAACGTTTTTATGATGAAGAAACTGTCCAGATTAACGGTATTCTAACGGTACCCATGAATGTACCCATGCTGAACCCATCTTCAAACTTGGGTCACCTGCAATACGTCCACGCACCGCTTCTGCTGTTGCACGGTCTTTAAGTGGCCCAACCATAATCCGCAAGCCTTTTGATGTTGGGCTTGTCGTAACACGATAACCTTTCGCACGCAATTTACTGGTTAATTGTCGGCTAGTTGCTTTATCGGTTGAAAGGGCAATTTGTACCATCCATTGTGCATGGTTGCCTGCTTTTTTCTTCTCTTCGGCTTTACGTTTTTTCTCTGCAAGTTCGGCTTTACGTTGTGCTTCTGCTTTGCGTTTTTCTTCTGCTAATAATGCTTGACGACGTTCTGCATCTGCTTTACGTTTTTCTGCTGCAAGTTCAGCTTGACGTTTTTTCTCAATATCTGCTCGGCGTTTTTCTGCTGCCAATTCAGCTTGACGTCTCTTCTCTGCATCTGCTTTTGCTTCCGCTTTACGGCGAGCCTCTGCTAATTCAGCTTGACGTTTTCTCTCAGCTTCTGCTCTACGTTTGGCAATTAATTCTGCTTGACGTTTTCTTTCAATCTCTGCTTTACGTCTTGCCTCAGCTAATTGAGCTTGACGTTTTTTCTCTGCTTCAGCTTTACGCTGTGCGTCTGCTAACTCAGCTTGACGTTTTGCTTCTGCTTGCTCTGCTTCAGAAATATCCATTCGCATAGTTTCTGCTGATTTTTGGGTTTCTTGAGCTTTTGGTGCAAGAGATGCTAATGATTGTGGTGCTTGTTGCCCTGCTTGTGCTTGTTTTTGCATTGCTTGAGCTTTTTGTTCCGCCTCTTGATACTGACGGCTTAAGCGTTCCACTTCTGCCTTTTTCGCCATTTGTTCAGCAGCGGTATTGACGACTGAAGGGCTACTTGCGGTTGGTAATTCTTTTAATTCAACTGCTGGCGTTGCTGTTTTTTGTTCACCATTTGTGCTTGGAATTGTACTTTGTTCACTTGGTTTTAGCACTTG
The DNA here is from genome assembly GCA_041854545.1 of Acinetobacter sp. Taxonomy (GTDB): domain Bacteria; phylum Pseudomonadota; class Gammaproteobacteria; order Pseudomonadales; family Moraxellaceae; genus Acinetobacter. The sequence goes on from JBHACK010000153.1 coordinate 18,007, forward strand.
TACAGCAGGACTCATTTGCTGGACTTGTTCAGTATCTTCCTTGCCTGAATTTAAAGCAAGAGCAGCAAGGACGATTCCGCCCCCCACTAATAACGTGCTACCAATTAAACGTTGTTTATTATTCATGATTAAGAGATTCCCAAACGGCTTCTAATGTGTAAAATGAACCACATACCAGTAAAAGTTGATGTTGTTGCAAATGTGTAAATGCTTCACTAAACGCTTGCTGTACAGTAGTATAACACGTTACATCTTGTAACGGTAGATAGTTGCGTAATTGTTGCAACGGTGTGGCTCGCACTTGTTCCAATTCTGCAATATGCCAATGTTTTACCACAGGATTTAGCCGTTTTACAACGCCTTGAATGTCCTTATCATTGAGCATTGAAAATACAACCTCAACTTCATGATAATGTGAATTTTGTTGTAAATAATTTTCTATTTGTTTCACTAAAAAGTCAATACCATGTGGATTATGTCCTGCATCAAAAATGACCGTTTTCTCTTGAATTTGACGAACATCAAAGCGACCTGCTAAACGTGCCGACAAAATTCCTTGTTTTAAGTGTTCTATAGAAACCATTAAACCACTCAATAACACGGCACTCATCGCTGTTGCCATATTTTCAACTGCCAAATGACCATAAGGTAAATGACACGTCATTGCAGGATTTGCATAAATCCAGCCATCTTGTTCAGTTTGCCATGTATAATCTATACCTGCACAATATAATTGAGCATTCAACTGTTGTGCTTTTTCTAAAATTGCAGTCGGTACAGGTTGTTCACTGCCAAAAATTACAGGAATATTTTCACGCATAATCCCTGCTTTTTCATAGGCAATCTTTTCGATGGTATCGCCTAACCAGTCCACATGGTCTAAACCGATATTGGTAATCACAGCGACATCTGCATCAATCACATTGACTACATCTAAACGACCGCCTAAACCGACTTCTAATACCCATACATCACATTGATGTTGTTTAAAAATCCATAATCCTGCGAGTGTTGTTGCTTCAAAAAAGGATAAACTTAAGCCACATTGCTCACGCACACGTTGCACTTCTACAAAAGCTTCGACCAGTTGCTCATCTAAAACTTCTTGCCCATTTAATTTCACGCGTTCATTAAAACGATAAATATGCGGTGATTGATATAAACCAACGTGATAACCTGCACATTGTAAAATACTGGCAATCGTGGTCGTAGTTGAGCCTTTACCATTGGTTCCTGCAACGGTGATAATTTTTGCATTTGGCGTGGTAATGCCTAATGCTTGGGCAACTGGAGCAACCCGTTCTAAACCTAAATCAATGCCTGTGGTATGGACATGACTCCAATAATCTAACCATGTATCAAGGGAATCATGTAAGGTTGGCGTGGTCATTTTTCTCACCTGTATTTAAGGAACTCTTATCAATAAAAACGCTAGGATATTTCACCTAGCGTTCAATTATAGCATAACCAGTTTTTGTTAGTTAATGTTCATTAACTTGGCTAATAAACGGTAAACGGTTGCTTTTAAATCACGGCGATGTACAATTTGGTCAACCACACCATGCTCAACTAAATATTCTGCACGTTGGAATGGTTCATCTAATTTTTCACGCACGGTTTGTTCAATCACACGTTTTCCAGCAAAACCAATCATCGCTTTCGGTTCAGCTAAATGAATATCGCCTAACATCGCTAATGATGCAGTTACACCGCCATAAACAGGGTGCGTTAAAACCACGATATACGGTAATCCTGCATTTTTGAGCTTTTTAATGGCGGCTGATGTACGAGCCATTTGCATTAAAGATAACATACCTTCTTGCATTCTCGCACCGCCTGATGCCGCAAAACAGATGACCGGTAAGCGTTGTTGAATAGCGACTTCAACCGCTTGTACAAAACGGTCGCCAACAACTGTTCCCATTGACCCGCCCATAAAGTCAAACTCAAAGGCACAAGTCATGACTGGTAAATCGTTTAATAAACCTTGCATGACGATTAAACCTTCACTTTCGCCAGTTTTTTGTTGAGCTTCTGCCATACGCTCTGGATATGGACGTGAATCAACAAATTGTAGTGGGTCTTTGGCGGTAAATTCTTGACCTAATTCTTGTTGGACTTCGTCTAAGAACCATTGTAAACGTGTACGAGCTTTCATTGCCAAATGTGCATCACATTTTGGACAAACCTGTAAATGTTCTTCTAATGCCTGAAGGGTGATATAGCTTTCACATTCTAGGCATTGCGTTTTTGGTTCATTGCTCACCGATTCCGCAATTTGCGGTGCAACATTGGCAACCGCAACACTTGGTACTGGGCGGTCAAACCATGTTGTTTTTGGGGTTAATTGTCGTGTTGCAGTAGTTTCCTGTGTCATAGATGTTCATCGAGAGCGTCTCGAAGCTCCTTTACTTTGGCAATGGTTTGTTGTACAGCTTGTTCAATATCCTGACCTGCAAAAGGTTTAACTAAGGCACTTCCCACAATCACCGCATCTGCCACTTGAGCCATCGCTTTTGCAGATGTCGCATCATGAATACCAAAGCCTACACCGACTGGAACATCGGTATAGGTTTTGATTTTGGCAATGCGTTGTCCTGCCGATTCAACATCTAAATTAGCTGAACCAGTTACACCTTTAAGTGAAACGTAGTAAATAAATCCACGTCCCCACTTTACAACATCTTGAATGCGTTCATCGGTTGATGTTGGGGCAAGTAGAAAAATTTGGTCCATATCATGTTGTTGTAATAATTGATTAAACTCGCTCGATTCTTCAGGCGGTAAATCAACCAATAACAACCCATCAACACCGCTTTCTGATGCAGTTTGGACAAATGTTTCGTAACCAATCACTTCAACTGGATTTAAATAACCCATCAATACCACAGGCGTGGTTTGGTCTTGTTCACGAAATTGTTTGACCATCGCTAAAGCATCAAGCGTATTTGTTCCGCCTGCTAATGCTCGCTCTCCTGCTAACGCAATTACAGGCCCATCTGCCATAGGGTCAGAAAATGGCAATCCAAGTTCAATTACATCGACACCTGCATCGACCATTTGATGTAACAGCGGTACAGTAACGTGTGGATTTGGGTCGCCTGCCATAACATATGAAACAAGTGCTTTGCGTTGCTGTTGTTTTAACTGCTGAAAGCGAGTGGCTAAACGGGACATAATAAACCTTTTACAATTCTTAAACGATGAATTGAAATTGTCGGATATTTTCAAGCATATCTCAATAGGGGAAATGATGAATTTATCAGCTTAAAGCATGATTTTTTACCATCATGACTTTAATTAAGCGTTTAACGCAACTTAAATTATCATTTGTATTGCTATTTTAATGATTTCTTACTAAATAAACAGGGTCAAAATTACCAATTATTTGTAAATTTAAGATACAAATAGATACAATTCCAAGCCGTTATTACAATGCTCTTGCAAACTTTTAAGACAACAAATATTGTACTACCGCTTCCGCAGGGTCAAGCGTATTGGCGGATTGTAACTGTTGATGTAATCGCAAATGTTCTGTTCGTTGTTGTTCTGCCTGTTCGCTGTACATTAATTGCTCTAAGGTGTATTGAATACGTTCTGCAGTTGCATCATGTTGAATTAATTCAGGCACATAGGCATTTCCTGCGATGATATTCGGCAAGGAATAATAAGGAATTTTAATTAAACGTTTTACAATCCAATAGGTTAGCCAATGCAAATTATACACCATCACCATTGGACGATGTAATAACATGGCTTCTAAGGTTGCTGTGCCTGATGCTAACACCACGGCATTACTCGCTTCCATCACCAAGCGTCCAATATTCGATTCAGTTGCACGATTTTCTATGAGATGAAGATGGGATTGCACCGCTTGCGGTAACTGCTGAACTTCTGCCAAAATTTGTTGATAACGTGCTTGATTAATCGCAGGAATCAAAAAATGATAATGTGCATGATGGGTTAAAACACCTTGAGCCATTTGCAATAAAATAGGCAATAAACGTTGCACTTCCCCACGGCGACTCCCCGGTAATAACGCAATATAGGTTGCGGATTCATCAAGATTAAGCTGTCGGCGAGCAGAACTAGCATTATCCTGTAAAGGTAATTGTTGAGCTAATGGGTGTCCAACAAATACCGCTGGCACAGCATAACGTTGATAAAACTCAACTTCAAATGGAAATAAACACAGGACTAAATCAACACTTTGTTTAATGGAAAATACCCGTTTTTGTCGCCAAGCCCACACCGATGGGCTTACATATTGCACGGTTTTAATCGGTAAGTTTAAAGTTTTAATTTTTTTAGATAATCGCAAATTAAAATCAGGGGCATCAATGCCGATAAAAACATCTATCGGCTGTTGTTGCCAACGTTCGACCAAGCCATCACGCACCGCAAATAATTGACGAATATCTTTTAATACTTCCACAATACCCATGACGGATAAGACATCCATCGGATACAGACTATGAAAGCCTAAGGCTTGCATTTGCTGACCGCCAATCCCTTCAAATTCCGCATCAATGCCTAATTTTTGAAAGGATTGTATCAGTTTTGCCCCTAAGGTATCGCCTGAAACTTCACCAACAACAATGCCAATTCGCCATTTTTTTTGTGTCATTTGCGATTCCTTAAGATGGTAAATGTTGCGATTCATCAACCGGTAATTCTGGTGATGATTCCATCAACGTTTGCATGATTTCAGGTTCATTGAGTGTAACTTGATGATATTCTATAGCATTTAATTCTTCGCCTTGATTTGGCTCAATTTCAGCAGAAACCGTTTGATTTGCAGCTTCTGCTTGCTGTTTGGCTAATTCTTCTTGTTTTGCCAACTCTTCTGCCTGTTTGCGTGCCAATTCTTCTTGTTTGGCGAGTTCTTCAGCTTTTTGACGTTCGATTTCTTCTAATCGTTTTTGCTCTTGATAGGCAAGTTTTACATCTTCAGGGTGAAAAATTGCTGGTTTTTTCTGTTTATTAAAATAGTTATCTAGCCATTGTTGATGTTGTTCTAATTCGCTTTCATCGGGCATGATTGCCTTAAGCTGATTTTCGACCGTTTCATATTGAATCATGCCTGCCTGTCCAAGCACGCCACTATGGAAATCTTGAATATCTAGCGATACTTGCCCCCCTGTCATCGCCAAATAGACATCTGCAAGAATTTCCGCATCGAGTAAGGCACCGTGGAAGGTACGGTCTCGTTCAGGAATTTCATAACGTTTGACCAAGGCATCTAAAGAGTTACGTTGTCCAGTATGTTTCGCTTTAGCAAGAGCCAGCGTATCAATCACTTGGCACACACTCGATAATGTCGGATAGCCTGCCTTCTCAAACTCCATATCCAAGAAGTTCATATCGAAGGTTGCATTATGTGCAATAATTTCCGCCCCTTTTAAATAGTTAAATAAAACGTCTGCAACTTGTTCAAAGGTCGGTTTATCTGACAAAAACTCATCGGTTAATCCGTGGACGGTTACCGATTCACCGACTTCTTTATCAGGATATAAATAAATATGTATCGAACTGCCTGTTAATTTACGATGAATCATCTCAATCGCACCAACTTCAATAATGCGGTCGCCATTATGATAATAAAAACCTGTAGTTTCTGTATCAAGAATTAATTGTCGCTCACCGTGTAAATTCTTGGTTGCAGGGGTGATAACGATATGTTGTTGCACTTGTTCAGGCGTTAAATTTGGTCGTTTTTTCTTCTTTTTCTTTTTTTTGCTTGGTGATGGAGATTCACCTTGTGCTGTTGATTCGGCAGAAAGTTCGTTTATATTTTGTTCATCTAATGGCGGTTCAGACATTGGGGCTGATGATAACATCCGTTCATCTTGTTCAAGACTTGCCAAATAGTCTTGCTCTGAATAATCTTGTTCTGAACTATCGTCCATCATTGGCATATCATCAAAGCCTAAGGGGTCATTTAATAACCAATCAGGTTCAGTTGCTGTAACGACTGGCGTTGGCGATGGTTGAGATAACATTGGCATTGCTCCTGCCATATCATAAACAGGAATCACTTGCCCTTCGTGTTGGGGATTGCGTTGAATTTCATCTGCCCCACGATTGGCTAAACGGTCTGCCATTTCATTACCTGCGTGCCCTGCATGACCTTTTATCCAATGCCATGTAATGTTTCGATTTTGACAAATGTGGTCAAGTTGTTGCCATAAATCAGGATTTTTTACATCTTTCCAATTTTTCTTTTTCCAACCATGAATCCATTCAGTAATCCCTTGTTTAACATAATTTGAATCTGTCCAAATATCTAGCACCGCATCACTTGGACAATGTAAAATACCTTGAATAGATGCCATTAACTCCATGCGATTATTGGTGGTTTTGACTGCACCCCCACAATAACATTCTGCTTGTTGAGCGGTTTGTTTATACACTCCCCAACCGCCAAGCCCCGGATTACCCCGACACGCACCATCAACATATAAGGTTATTTTTTCTGCCATCATCGTATGCCACTTATCAAAAACGCATTATTATAGCGTATTCGCTCGCTGAATTATCATTTCACTGAGTTGTTGATACAATTTTACTAAATCTTCTCGTTGCATTTCTGCCAACGCCTGTTGATGACGTTGTAAGATGTTATGGTCTTGACGACGTGCAGGGCCTGTCTGCACCGTTTCTGGGGAAAATAAGGTCGCTTTTTCTGCGGTTTCCATGATTAATGGCGATAATAAACGGAAATCAACTTGCTCGGCATCTAAAATTTGCTTTGCCACATCATAACAAAAATTACTAAAATTACAGGCAATGACTGCTGACAAATGCAAGCTAAACCGTTGTTTTGATGAATAATGATAAATATTTTGACTTAAACTATAGGCAAATTGTTCTAAAATCGCCTTATCTTCCTGTAAAGATGTTTCTAATAATAAAGGCGTTTGTTGCCAGTTAATTTCACGTTGCAAACTAAAGGTTTGCAAAGGATATAATACGCCTGTATGTACATATTCCCCTTGTAATACTGCTAAATCGGTACTGCCTGATGTATGCACAACCAATGCTGTTGCATGATGTTGCATTAAATAGGGCGAGATTTGAGCCATCACTTCAGCAATCGCACTATCTTTCACCGCTAAAATTATCATATCGACATCTGTTTGCAGTTCATGCCATTGTTGAATCGCTGTGGCATTGACCAAATCAGCAATGTGTTTCGCTTGTTGTGGTTGGCGTGCATAAATTTGTCGCACCTGATGTCCCATCGCAAACGCTTGACGGGCAAAATGATACGCAACTTGACCTGCTCCAATGATACTTATTTTCATCATTCACCTGTAAATGCAGATTTATTTTAAAAAGATAGCATACACAAATTGAAAATTAATGTAAAACACGTTATAGTAACACGTTCAATTATTAATGATAGGTCATTTTTGACAGTATGAATATGGAATCTGCCCCTACACAATTTACTCACCCAAAACCAGACGTTCAAGCCTGCCTTGATGTTGCATATCAAGCCTTGAGCGACTTAAAAGCCAAAGAAATTTTACAATTAAATGTCAGCCATTTAAGCAATGTAACCGATGCGATTATTATTGCCAGCGGAACATCGACACGTCATGTCAAAGCCCTTGCAGACAATGTGGCTGAAGAGGCACGCAAAGCAGGTTTCCGCCCGATTGGTGTGGAAGGCGAACGTGATGCTGAATGGATTTTAGTCGATTTAAACAATGTGATTGTACACGTCATGCTACCAACGGCACGCAAATTCTACGATTTAGAAAGCCTTTGGAATATCCCTGCTCAATCCTAACATCATGATTTAAAACTAAATCAAAAAAGGGCGAATGTTCGCCCTTATTTATTTGCACGACTAAAAACCAAGCAAACATTCAAATGTATTTTGCCAAACCTGCTCTGCAACTTCATCGACTGGACGTTGCACCACTTCACTTAAACCTGCCAACACATAGGGCAAGTTTTCAGGCGTATTGCGTGTACGCTGTTGAGTAGGGTCTTGACAACATAAGGGGGTCATATCAGGACAATCCGTTTCAATTACAATATGTTGCACACCAACCGCTTGCACCACTTGACGCAATTTCTTGGCATTTGGATTGGTAATTTGCCCTGTTACTCCAAGTTTGAACCCAAGCTGAATAAAGGCTTTGGCTTCTTCAATTCCGCCACTAAAGGCATGAGCAATTCCCCCCCATTGAAAACGATGTTTTTTTAACAAAGCTAAACTTTCGGCATGAGCCTTGCGAATATGTAACAACACAGGCAGTTGATATTGTTTTGCCAATTCTAATTGAGTAGAAAAAAACTGCTGTTGTTTGGCTTGCATTTCAGCAGTTTTATGTTCCACTAAAAAACGGTCTAAGCCAATTTCACCAATCGCAACACAAAAATTTTGTTGTAAACATCGCTCTAACTCATCTAAATGAGCCAATTCATGCTGTTCAATATAAATGGGGTGCAACCCAGGGGCAAGATAACTTTTAGGTACAGCAAGTCCAGCCTTTTCCCATTCTTCCATTTGTCGTTGCACATCTAACATAATGGGCAAACGTTCAGCCGTTAGCCCAATTAAAATCAACCCTTCTACGCCTTGTTGTTTAGCACGAATCGCTAAGGCTTGACGGTCAATATCAAACTCATCAACATCAAAATGGGTATGCGTATCAAATAATTTCATCATGATTTAAGAAACAGGGAATAAAACCTGATAAATTTGCTCTTGTACCATTGCTTTGCCTTGCTCTGGTGTCAAATAAATATCCAATACAGGAGCATTTTCTGTAATTTGTCCTTGTCGATAATGAAAACCAATCCCTTCTGGGTCAAAAAACCAATCCGCCTGCCCCCAATATAATTGTTCAGGTGCATTTTCCTTTACTTCATCGCTCTGTTGTTCAAGCCATGTTTGATAGGCATCTTGGATAATGCTATGTAAGCGGTGTTGATGGTCAGGCTTTAAAATTTCTAAAATACTCAATGACTTATTTTGCCGACGGTCATAGACAAAAAAGTACGATTTTTTATTATAACGTACATTATTTTGCCGACCTTCAAGCATTAATTGTAATAACAGATATTGCTGGCGTTGTGATGCAATGCGGGTCGTCATCGTTAAACTAAAACTTTTATTACCTTTTTCCGCACGTTGCCATTCATCAGATTTTTTGACATAGGCATTGATTGCTTCTTGTAGGGTCAAATTTTGTTTTAAGCCGATTTGCTCTTGTATCACACGAGATTGTACACGCTCAATCCATTGATTAATCACATCATATTGTGTAGAAATACTTTTAATATCAATATCTAAACAATCACGATTTTCACAAAACGGGACGGCATAGTTCGCAGGTTTGACATTAATATCTAATGCGGTCAAATAACTAGGGGTTTCTGGCGTTTTGACTTCTGGCGGTTGTGGTGTTTCATCACACGCCGTTAAACACAATACCCCAAACAATAAACCAATAATTAAACCCTGATGTTGAATCATACTTCTACCTGTAATTAAAAATCGTCTTGCCCCAACTTGCTTGATAGAATCACTATCAACCTGCATTTTTCCTTGACAAGCTGACGATTTAGCTCATTTTTGCCTAAAAAAATTAATCATGAACAGGTTCTAAAATTGAATGATGATAGAACAAAATTCTATCATCATCTTTTATAATTTTGCTTAATGTTCACGTGTTGCAAAGAACTGAATATCTGGGTAACGCTCTTGCATTAACTGTAAATTGACTCGACTTGGTGCAAGATAAGTCAAATGACCGCCCCCATCAACCGATAATTGGTCATGTGCTTTCTTCTTAAATTCATTGAGTTTTTTATCATCATCACAATGAATCCAACGCACCGTATGAATGCTGACAGGCTCGTAAATACAATCCACTTTGTATTCTTCTTTTAAGCGATATGCCACAACATCAAACTGTAACACGCCGACTGCTCCCACAATCAAATCATTACTATTTTGTGGCATAAAGACTTGAGTTGCCCCTTCTTCCGATAACTCTTTTAAGCCTTTTTGTAACTGTTTTGATTTTAATGGGTCTTTTAAGCGTACACGGCGGAACAATTCTGGTGCGAAATGTGGAATCCCTGTAAAGTGCAAACTTTCACCACTTGTAAAAGTATCGCCAATTTGAATTGTTCCATGATTATGCAAACCAATAATATCGCCTGCATAGGCTTCTTCTAAATGTTCACGCTCACCTGCCAAAAAGGTCAAAGCATCACTAATTCGCACTTCTTTACCAATACGAACATGATTCATTTTTAAGCCTTTTTCATATTTCCCTGAACAAATCCGCATAAACGCAATACGGTCTCGATGTTTCGGGTCCATATTGGCTTGAATTTTAAAGACAAAGCCTGAAAAACCTTCTTCTGTGGCTTCAACTGTTCGTTCTTGTGCTGGGTGAGCCTTTGGCGATGGCGACCAATTAATAAACGCATCTAATACTTGGTCAACCGCAAAATTCCCTAAGGCTGTACCAAATAAAACAGGCGTTTGCTTACCTTGTAAGAATAACTCTTGGTCAAATTCATCACTTGCCATTTGCACCAATTCTAATGATTCTTCAAATGACTTAAAGGCTAAATCGCCAATTTTTTGACGAATATCAGGATAATCATAGCCATCACGCACTTCAATTTCAGTAATGGTTGAACCAAAACCTGCTTTATACAAGTAGGTTTTATTTTGAGCAATGTGATAGACTCCCGCAAACTCACGCCCCATGCCTAAAGGCCAAGTAATCGGTACACAACGAATATTTAACACATTCTCAATTTCATCTAACAATTCTAAAGGTTCACGAATTTCCCTATCCATTTTATTGACAAAAGACACAATCGGCGTATCACGCATACGACACACGTCCATCAATTTAATAGTACGCTCTTCGACCCCTTTTGCCCCATCAATCACCATCAATGCAGAATCAACCGCAGTTAATGTACGGTAAGTATCTTCCGAGAAATCTTCATGTCCTGGGGTATCTAATAAATTAATCACATGGTCTTTATATGGAAATTGCATCACCGATGTGGTAATAGAAATCCCACGCTCTTTTTCCATCTCCATCCAGTCTGATGTTGCAGAACGGTCAGATTTACGGCTTTTAACCATACCTGCCACTTGAATAGCTTTACCCCACAATAACAATTTTTCCGTCATCGTGGTTTTCCCTGCGTCAGGGTGAGAAATAATCGCAAAGGTGCGACGACGTTTAATTTCGTCAATATTTGACATGAACACAACCTAATTCTTTAAAATAGCCTAAATTTCAATCAATATTTAAGCATAAAATCAATAAAACTCAATCGTCCTATTATATGTAAAAATTCCCTGTAGATAAAGAAAAAACCGACTCTCTCAAGTCGGTTTCTTCAATTTTACAACATCATCATGCTGATATTATGCCGTTGGTAATGGAGGCGGTGTTGTTGGGTCTTGCGTTGCGTCCAACACACTATCTACCACAGGATTTTCTGGCACATACACTTTTGGTGGTTGCGGTTTACGACGATTCATGATGTCAATCACTTGGTCACGGTCAATCGTTTCCCATTCCATTAAAGCTTCAACCATCGCATGAGCAATATCTTGGTTATTTTCTAAAATATCCCACGCAACTTTATATTGTTGGTCAAGAATACGGCGAATTTCAGCATCAACTTTTTGTTGCGTTGCTTCTGAAATACTACGTCCTAAATTACCAAACATACTTTGCGATTCGTCATCTTCATAGACCATTACGCCCATACTATCTGACATACCATATTTTGTTACCATCGCACGAGCCAACTTGGTTGCACGTTCAAAGTCATTTGATGCACCAGTAGATTGCTGATTAATAAAGATTTCTTCAGCAATACGTCCACCAAATAAAATTGAAATATCATTCAACATCTTGGTTTTATACATACTGACCGAATCTTGTTCAGGTAATTGCCATGTTACCCCTAATGCCCAACCACGAGGCATAATGGTTACTTTGTGTACAGGGTCTGTCCCTTCCAACAACTCCGCAACAATCGCATGACCTGCTTCATGATATGCGGTTGCACGGCGTTCTTCTTCACGCAACACCATCGATTTACGTTCAGGTCCCATATAGATTTTGTCTTTTGCATCTTCAAAATCATGCATATCCACCGTATCTTTATTACGGCGTGCAGCAAATAATGCCGCTTCATTGACCAAGTTTGCTAATTGAGCCCCACTAAACCCCGGTGTACCACGAGCCAAAACTTGCACATCTACACCAGTTACTGATGGTAATTTTTTCAAATGTACTTGTAAAATCTGCTCACGACCACGAATATCAGGTAACCCCACCATCACTTGACGGTCAAAACGCCCCGGACGCAATAATGCTTTATCTAATACATCTGCACGGTTGGTTGCCGCAATAACAATAATGCCTTCGCTACCTTCAAAACCGTCCATCTCAACTAACATTTGGTTTAAGGTTTGCTCACGCTCATCATTACCACCGCCAGTTCCTGAACCACGTTGGCGACCAACAGCATCAATCTCATCAATAAATAAGATACATGGTGCATGACGTTTTGCTTGCTCAAACATATCACGCACACGAGATGCCCCCACCCCTACAAACATTTCCACAAAGTCTGAACCTGAAATGCTAAAGAACGGAACTTTGGCTTCACCTGCAATCGCTTTGGCTAACAAGGTTTTCCCTGTTCCCGGAGGGCCTACCATCAACACGCCCTTAGGAATACTGGCACCTAAACGCTTGAATTTTGCTGGGTCTTTTAAGAAATCAACAATTTCAACCACTTCATGCTTTGCTTCATCACAGCCTGCTACATCAGCAAACCCAACTTTAATTTGGTCTTCCGACAACAACTTGGCTTTAGATTTACCAAAACTCATTGGGCCACCTTTACCGCCAGCACCCCCACCCATGTTCCGCATAAAGAACATAAAGATTAAAATAATCAATAAAATAGGGAAACTTGCGACCAGCAACTGCATCAACAAGCCTTGTTTTTGTGGTGCAGCCCCTTCAACTTCGACTTTATGCTCAGTTAAACTCGACATTAATGTTGGGTCTTGTACGGCTGGTCGAATACTTTCAAAAGATGAACCATTTTCTTTGATGCCTGTAATCAGTTCGCCATCAATGGTTACCTTCACAACTTGACCACTATTAACTGCCGCAATAAACTCTGAATATTTAATTTGCTCAGGTTTATTACGCTCATTTGTTGAGCTAAATATCAGAACAAGAATTGCAATAATGGCTGCCCAAATCATTGCATTCTTGAAGAGACTATTATTCAAAACTCTATTTCCTGTGTTAAAGTTTATCATCACCACATCATGATGATGTAAATAGATGATGGATTGAAATCACGATTTAAGGTTGAGTATCTTATCTCATGAAAAAATAAATACAGCCATTTGATATAAAAAATCACATTTTTATACCAATCTGACACACTTAACTGGCTTTACTTCGCCCTTGTCCAATCAAAAAGACTTCTTTTGAGCGAGCCCGAGATGCGGCAGGTTTTGCCGTTTTAAGCACATCAAAACTGTTTAATACTTGCTTACGAAATTCATCAAAACCATCGCCTTGGAAGACTTTGACCACAAATTGACCTTTTTTATGCAATACTTTTTCTGCAAAATCTAAGGCAAGTTCACATAAATAAATTTGTCGTGGTTGGTCAACTGCACGATTTCCTGAAGTATTTGGTGCCATATCAGAAATCACGACATCCACTTGACGACCATCTAAAATCTGTAATAACTCATCAAATACCGCTTGTTCACGAAAGTCACCTTGTAAAAAAGTAACATCAGGCAATGCGTCCATTGGTAAAATATCCGATGCAATCACCAAGCCTTTATCACCAACCAGTTTACCTGCAATTTGCGACCAACTTCCAGGGGCTGCACCTAAATCAACTACGGTCATCCCCGGTTTAATGATTTTATATTTTTCTTGAATTTCAAGAAGTTTGTATGCTGCTCTGGCACGATAGCCATCTTTATGTGCTTGTTTTACAAAAGGGTCATCTAAATGTTCTCGCATCCAAGCTCGACTGCTTTTAGAAAGCTTTTGATTGGTAATGCGTGTTGCCATAAAAAAATCTCTAAATCAACCAAATTACTGGGTTTTTTATTTAATGATGGCGATAGTGAAAAAATCAAGGAATGCTCATTAAATTTCCCAAAAATACGGCTGTTATTTTACCTGATTTTGAGTAATTTGTATATTGAAAATACACATCAACGTAATAGGATGTGATGTTGTTAAAGCAAATTTGAAATAGCTAAAATATGGACAATAAAAAAGCTAACATAAGTGATGTTAGCTTTTTAGAATTTGGCAGGGGATTAAGGATTCGAACCTTAACGAACGGTTTTGGAGACCGTCATGCTACCATTACACCAATCCCCTATTGATGGTGGGGGCGGAGAGACTCGAACTCTCACGCACAAGGCGCTGGAACCTAAATCCAGTGCGTCTACCAATTTCGCCACGCCCCCTTAGTGTGTGCGTATCTTACAAATTTACGGTTACATTTGCAAGTAGTTTTTTTAATTTTTCACATTTTTACCGATTATTTGCATAGTTATTCATCAAAATAACGAGTTTTCAAGGAATAAAGCTGTTCCAGTACATCATCCATCGTACTGATACGTTGTGTTTGCTGTTTGGCTAACATCAACTTTAACAAAGGCAAAAATTCAGAATTGGATAAATTATGCTCAATATTCAGTTGCTGACAATGTAATGTTGCCCATGCGTGATAATTTGGTACAACCAAGCGTTGCTGGCTCAGATATTGATAAAAAATAATGCCTAAAGCATAAATCTCGCTCGCAATCGTTTTGGGTTTACCTTGAAATAATTCAGGAGCCATATAACGTGGTGTCGCATGAATTTTTGTGTTTACTTGCCCAATTGGCTCAATATATTCAAAATCAATTAAATAATCGCCTTGCTGATAGCATATAAAATGTTCAGGCTTTAAATCACCATGTAAATAACCACATTGATGAAAATTAGCCACACATTGAGCCACTCGCCACAAGACTTCAATTGGTTGTAAGGTCATATTCAAAAGTAATTGCCCCTTTGCTATAAAAAGGGCTTGAGCGTCCGATTCAAAGGTAATAAAGGGAAATTGTTGTAATAAAGACGTATCTAAATATTGATAAGGCAGGCATTGTGTTGGAAATTGTTGATAAAAATCAAATTCTTTTTGAAAAAAATGGATATAATGTTGAAATTCAGGTTTATTTTGTTGATATTTTAAATAAAAATGCTGATTTTCTTGCTGAACTTCATATAAAAAACGTCCAAAATTTTGGCGTTTTGCAGATGATTTTAGGGTGATGGCTTGAATATCCTGAATTAAACATAACATCTTTTAATCATCGATAACATCCCTAAACTTGTCGAGTTTGGACAAATTTAGGGGAAATAATAGGTTGATTTAGAGTTCTGCTTTGATTTTTTCTGCTAAGGCTTTAATTTTTTCTTGGTCGCCCATTTGGCTGGCGTGTTTGCCAAATTCGTGAATTGAGCTTGGAATTAAATGAAAGTGAATATGCGGTACTGTTTGCCCTGCTTTTTCACCTGAAAGTTGCATTAAAACAATACCTTCTGCATTTAACGCTTTTTTAATTGCATGGGCAACTTTTTGTACGATTTGCACCGTATAGGCTAAATCTTCTGCAGGTAAATCGAGTAAGGTTTCCGCAGGTGCTTTTGGAATGACTAAAGTATGTCCGTCCGCTTGGGGCATGATGTCCATAAAGGCTAATGTTTTTTCATCTTCATAGACTTTGATTGCTGGAAGTTCACCACGCAAAATTTTAGCGAAGATATTTTGGTCATTGTACGCCATTTTCTGTCCTCTTTAAAATAAAATAAGGTTGAGAAGTTCTCAACCTTACTTTAGCATGTTTATATGTTATTTACTACAATTTAACGCTTTTTGACGTGCTTTGATTTCATCTAAGCGTTGTTGTTCTTTATCAGAAAATTTTGGGTTTGATGTCGTGCAATTATCATTTCCAAATTTTTTCTTTGCTTCTTCATCTTTAAAACAGAACCCTTTGGCAGCATAAATTACATCATGGTCATTTTGTAGTTTTTTACATTCTGCTTCAGATGCGTGGATTTGACTGGCAAATAGGCTGGTCGTTAGCATCATTAATATCATTGTTTTGCTCATTGTTCATCTCCCAAACTGTGAGATTGTATATCGTATCTTTAAATTAACCTGTTTCGCTTTATTTTACAAGAGTAAATTTTTGTAAAATTGTAGCATTTTACTCATAATTTCTTCATGATTCAAAATCATTAAGGAGAATTTGTTAAATATTCATGATGTTAGTGTATCATACTCTAACATCATGATGAATCATTAATCTAAGGTGTGTTTATTCCATTGTTCATACAATTTCACTAAGGTTGAAAAATCATCTTGCTCAGTGGATTGACTATTGGCAACATTCACTAAATTGCGTGCTAAGGCTAAAACAGGGGTAGAAAGTTTTGCTTCTTGTGCTAAATCTAGGGCAATGCCTGTATCTTTATTGAGCAAAGGTAAGGCAAAAGTTAAAGGAAATAAGCGATTTAACACACGTTGCGGTAACACCATTTCGGTAGCAACGCTACGACCACTCGACGCATTAATACATTCTAATGCTGAATTTAATTCTACACCATGTGCTTTTAAAGTGCCAAAGCCTTCTGCAACTGCACATAAATTCACCGCAAGCAACATATTATTGACTGCTTTTACGGCAAATCCTGCTCCAGAATCGCCAACGTGTTTGATTAATTTGCCAAAGGCTTGCATGGCAGGATACGCCCGCTCAAAGGCTTGAGCATCTCCGCCAACCATCACCGTCAATGTGCCTTGCTCTGCTCCAATGGTTTGCCCACTCACAGGTGCATCTAAAAAATCGATGTCATATTGAGCAAGTAAGGTTTGCAATTTTTGTGCGATGGCAGGCACGCCACTGGTACAATCGACCCAAACGCTACCACGTTTAAGCCATTGTTGTTGCTCAGCATTTTTAATCAGTTGATACACATCTTCGCTGGTTGGTAAACATGAAAAAATCACATCTGCTTGTAACGCATCTGCTAAACTCACCGCTTGCGTTTGATATTGTGTGGCGTGTTGTTCAGCTTTGCTAAATGTGCGATTCCATACTCGAACATCAGTAAAATATTTTGGTAAATGGCTTGCCATACGGTAGCCCATTGCCCCTAATCCTAAAAATGCAATAGATTGATTCATGTGCAATTCTCCTAAATCATCAATAAAAGTCAAAGTATAATGGCTAAAACTTAAAAAATATAGTCATCTCTCATAAAAATAATGACGATTTTCATTGACTTTATTCTGCTTGAATAGTGAATGTTTGCATATTTCCAAATATATCATAACTTAATAGCAGACATTCATCTGATAATTGTTCATCAATACTATAATATAATTGCACTAGGATTTGTTCTTGATATTGAACAGCGATTTTAATAAGTGTCAGTTGATTTAAAAAATCTTGTTCTGTTTTAATCTGATGATAATGTAATAATAATTCTGCAATTTCATCAAAATGATGTTGTATAAAGGTATAAAAAATGCTTTGTTTATCTTCTAAAGCTACATTTAAATAATTTCGAGCATAATTATCTAAGCATTCAATAAATTCTGAAGATAAAATATCATTCAGTTGCTCAATATGTTTAATAGATTCAAAAACGTCAACCGCAATAAATAATGCCGTTAAATAATCTCGCCCATTCACTTGAATAGGATAACGTAAATAAACATCGTCATAAATATCGATGTTGTGTGTGCCAAATAAACCTAGGGATTGTTTCATTTTAATTAAAAAGGGTAGATACCTACCCTTTATCTATTAACCTTCAACGGCTGGGCTATATTGTTCAACCAATGGTTTTAATTCACCTGATTGGAACATTTCCAACATAATATCACTACCGCCAATTAACTCACCATTTACCCATAATTGTGGGAAAGTAGGCCAATTTGCAATTTGTGGTAAGGTTGCACGAATATCTGGATTTTCCAAAATATTTACATAAGCAAATGGGCGACCAATTTGGCTTAATACTTCTACTGCACGAGCCGAAAAACCACATTGTGGAAATTGTGGTGTACCTTTCATATATAATAATACCGCATGTTTCGCAATTTGTTCACGAATTAGGGCTTCTGTATCACGTTGTTCAGTCATACGTTTTCTCTCTGTTTATCGGTGAAGATTTGCCTAGTATAACAAATTTAATGCAAGATAACACTTGCGAACGCTAAAATCCGTCCATTTTTTGCTTTATTTTTAGCGTATTTTTTGTTATATATAACTTTTTCTAAATTGAGTATTCACCATGAACATCACCCCTGCTCCAATCCAAGCCAATCAACCGAGCCACATTATGCCAACTTATGCCCGCCAACCGATTAGTTTTGTGCGTGGGCAAGGTTCATTTTTATACACAGAAAATGGCGATGAATATTTTGATGCTTTAACAGGGATTGCGGTGTGCGGATTAGGTCATGCTCACCCTGTGATTGCCCAAGCGATTGCGGAACAAGCTCAAACTTTGGTACATACCAGTAATTTATTTGAAATTCCTTGGCAAACAGCGGCCGCTCAAAAATTAGCGGAAGTGTCAGGCATGGAAGAAATTTTCTTTTGTAATAGCGGTGCAGAAGCCAATGAAGGGGCAATCAAAATTGCACGCAAATATGGACATGAACAAGGGATTGAATTTCCTAAAATTGTTGTAATGGAAAAATCATTTCATGGACGGACATTGGCAACGCTGACCGCAACAGGCAACGCTAAAGTACAACAAGGCTTTGAACCCTTAGTAGATGGTTTTATCCGTGTTCCATTTGGTGATATTGAAGCTTTAGAAGAAGTTGCATTACAACATCCTGATATTGTAGCTGTTTTACTTGAGCCGATTCAAGGTGAAGGCGGAATCAATACTGCTCCACAAGGTTTTGCTTATTTAGATGAAGTTCGTGCATTATGCTATCAACATCATTGGTTAATGATGTTAGATGAAGTGCAAACAGGAAATGGACGTACAGGACGTTATTTTGCCTATCAACATAGCCAAGCGATTCCTGATGTTGTTACCACCGCAAAAGGCTTGGGCAATGGTTTCCCAATCGGTGCAGTAATGGTGCAAGGTAACGCTGTTGGCGTATTACAAGCAGGGAATCACGGTTCAACTTATGGCGGAACGGCTCTTGGTTCTCGTGTGGTTTATACTGTTTTAGATTTGCTCGAAAAAGAAAATGCCTTAGAGAATGCAGAAAAAATCGGTAACTATATTGTTGAACAATTACGAGAAAAATTAGCCAATCAAGTTGTAGAAGTGCGTGGCTTTGGAATGATGATTGGCATTCAACTTGACCGTGATTGTGCAGAATTAGTGGCGATTGCTCGTGAGCAACATCGTTTAATTTTAAATGTAACTGCTGGTTCTGTCGTGCGTTTATTGCCTGCTTTGACCTTAACACAAGCTCAAGCAGATGATTTAATTGAACGTTTAGTGTTATTAATTCAAAATTTTAATCAACGTTAATCTGCTTATTTAAATGGATAAATACGTTATTTTACTTAAATTCACGATTTATTTAAAATAGTACATCTATTTTGATACATGAAATAACATTTTACTCAATTAAGTGCGTAATTTATCCTAAAAAATATGTTATACTTTGTAGCATATATTTCTATCTAATGATGAAGGTATTTATCATGAAAAAAACGTTATTAAGCGTTGCATTACTTGGGGCAATTTTTGCTGTAGGTTGTTCTCAACCAGCTCCTAAGGCAGACAAACCAAAAGAACAAGCAACAGCAACTGCTCCAGCAACAACCGCTCCTGCTTATGTAGGTAACTATGCAGGTACAATCGCTTGTGCTGACTGTGATGGTATTGAAACAACTGTTGAATTAAAAGCAGATGGTACTTATATCATCACTGAAAAATATTTAAAACAAGGCGAGCAAAAAACAGAAACGGTTGAAGGTAAAGCAACATTTGATGATAAAACATCTATTGTTACTTTAGAAGGTAAAGATGCTGCATCTGCTCGTAAACTTTTAGTTGAAGGCGAAACAATTACGTTTGTTGATGCAGATGGTAAAAAATCTGAAAGCAAAGAGTTAAATTACAGCTTGAAAAAAGCAGTAGAAGCTCCTAAAGCAGATGCTAATGCTAAACCAGCTGAAGGCGAAAAACCTGCGGATGCTCCTAAAGCTGACGCTAAACCAGCTGAAGGTGAAAAACCTGCAGATGCTCCAAAAGCTGATGCTAAACCGGCTGAAGGTGAAAAACCTGCAGACGCTCCTAAAGCTGACGCTAAACCAGCTGAAGGTGAAAAACCTGCAGATGCTCCAAAAGCATAATGTAATTGCATTATCCTTTAAGCAAGGCGTATTAAGACATCTTAATACGCTTTTTTATTGTTGATATTTAAGAACCTGTTCACAATTAATTATGCTTTGATATTTTGTAGGATATTTCATTCAAAATCATGCTTTTTTGTCAAAAATGGCTAAATCTTGCTTTTCTGCGTCAAAAACTTGCTTGATAGAATTACTATCAACCTGCATTTTTTCCTTGAAAAGCTGGCGATTTAGCTCATTTTTGCCTAAAAAAATTAATCATGAACAGGCTCTAAGGCTGTTTTATGCCCTATCTTTTGTTATTTGGTTCAGCGTTTTTGTCTGCAACGTTATTGCCTATGCAATCAGAAGCGGTGTTATTGGGTTTGCTCTCTCAACATTACTCTGCAATCGGGTTAATTTTTGTTGCAACTTTAGGCAATGTGTTAGGCTCATGTGTAAATTGGTATTTAGGGATTCATTTACATCGTGTTCGTCATCATCGTTATTTCCCGTTTAATGAGCAACAAATGCAACGTGCAGAACATTTTTATCAACGTTATGGACATTTTAGTTTGTGGCTAAGTTGGGTGCCAATCATTGGCGACCCATTGACCTTAATTGCAGGGGTCTTAAAAGAGCCTTTTTGGCGATTTTTATGTGTGGTCAGTTTAGCCAAATTTGGGCGTTATCTTGTCGTCTATACGATTTTTTTAGGGATTTTAAATGTCTAAATTTTTCTTTAAAAATTTGCTACAGTCCTAGCATTTTCTTTAAAGTAAAATGTGCTATGCTTTGTGCATTGTGTTTTTCAGGTTAAATCTCATGTTATCTCAATCAAAATTAAATCTAACGGTCATTACAGGGTTAAGTATTTTGTGTGTTGCCTGTCAAAGTACTCCAAAAAATGCACCGACTAAACCGCAAACGCCTGCACCTGTTGTGCAACAACCAAGTTTACCGCCCGTTGTACCTGTACAACCTACGCCAAGCGATTCAACCGTAAGTTATAGTAAAGATACTTTGGTGATTTTTTATAATGAAGCGTTTAAAGGGGCGGTGCTTTCTGCGATTCAACAACGTCAAGCAGAAATTATTTATGATTATAATTTAATGAATGGCTTGGCAATTCGTTTAAATTCTAAGGATAATTTAGAGAAAGCCTTGCAAGAATTACGTCAAGTAAATGGTGTTTTAGGGGTAAATAAAGACCAAATTCTAACCATTGATTAGAATATATTCATTTATTTAGCATTGTAGGGATTTAAGGGAATGTTGTCTTCTATTCATTGACCTTAAATCCCTTTATAATGGCTGTACAATTTGTTAATTATTTAACAATAACTTTATTTGATACTGTTTAGGTTTTATTTTTTATGTCTATTCAAGAAATTCGTCATCCCTTAATTCGTCATAAATTAGGTTTACTGCGTCGTGCTGAAATTAGCACCAAAAACTTCCGTGAACTTGCTCAAGAAATCACCATGTTATTGACCTATGAAGCAACCAAAGATTTGCAAATTGAAGAACGTGAAATTCAAGGTTGGGCAGGAACGGTAACGGTTGAAGCGATTGTTGGCAAAAAAATTACCCTTGTACCGATTTTGCGTGCAGGTATTGGTATGTTAGATGGGGTATTAAACCTGATTCCAAGTGCAAAAGTCAGCGTTTTAGGGTTGGAACGTGATGAAGAAACCTTACAAGCTCGCACATATTATAAAAAATTAGTGCCTGATGTAGCGAATCGTATTGCCATGATTATTGACCCAATGTTAGCTACTGGTAGCTCTTTGGTTACAGCGATTGATGTGTTAAAAGCAAGTGGCTGTAAAGATATTCGTGTGATGGTGTTAGTTGCTGCTCCTGAAGGAATTGCTAAAGTTGAACAAGCACACCCTGATGTGTGTATTTATACCGCATCGATTGACCATGGTTTAAATGAACATGGTTATATCGTTCCGGGCTTGGGCGATGCAGGCGATAAGATTTTTGGTAGTGTTCAAAAAGATTAAACATTAGGGCATCCTGACATTTCATAACACTCATTACGATTTAGCAATAATTTTAGAAATCAAATAGCGTTTTTGCATTAAAAATGGCTAAATCTTGATTTTCATCGTCAAATTGCTTGTTGATATTTCAATATCAACTGCACAACTTTCCTTGAAAATCTGCGATTTTTCTCATTTTTAATTGCAAATACGAAATGTCAGGATGCCCTAAATTTTTGATAAAAAGGCGATAAATCATCGCCTTTTTTTTCAAATTAAAAGTCGTAAAATACCACTTCCCCTGTTTCTAGGGAATACTCTGCCCCCACAATTTTTAATTTTCCTTTTAAAATCAAACTTTCTAATACAGCCGAGCCATGACGTAATTGATTGACCGATGCAAAAACATTATTCCGCACGGCGTGTACAGATAATTTTTTTAAGTCATTTTTTAATTCAGTTTGCATTAAAATTTCAACCGATGGACGAACACGATTAACGATAGACATCAGATTTGATGATGATTGCAATTCTGGTTGAGTTAAAACATCAATCGTTGCTTGAATTGCACCACAATGGCTATGTCCTAACACCACGACGACGGAACAATCATAACGCTCGGCGGCAAACTCAACACTCCCCACTTGAGAAGGAGCAACAACATTTCCTGCCACACGAATGACAAATAAATCGCCTAATCCTTGGTCAAACACCATTTCAGCAGGCACTCGAGAATCCGAACAGCCAAGCACAATGGCAAATGGATTTTGTTCTTCTGCCATTTCGGCACGTTGTTGATGGCTTAAAGTGGCTTGTTGTTGCGTTTCGCCTTTTACAAAACGGCGGTTACCTTCTTTTAGGCGTTGCAATGCCTGTTCAGCTGTCAGCATAAAAAATCCCGAATTATTGAATCATTTGCAGTATTGTAACCAACTGATTTTTGCTTGTCATTGATAAAAATGTTCATTTCCAGCCGTTGAAAATGAGATTTTTTTAACAGTTCTTCGGAAAAATCATCTTTTTTCTAGCTATTTTTGTTATACTTGAGCCATTTTGTAGAAATGAAACTTATTTGAGTAAATATCATGTCGCTTGCTCTTGATGATGATGGTCATTTGCTTGACCATACGCAATGGAATGAACACATCGCCCAACATCTTGCCGAGAGTTTAGAGATTGAACTTTCTGCATGGCATTTACAAATTTTATTGGCGATGCGGGCATTTTATCAACAATTTGGCTATGCACCTGCCACACGCCCTTTAATTAAATATTTAAATAAAACGGTTAGCCCAGAGATTACCAATCAACAATTACAACAGCAATTTAATACAGGCTTAGTTGCTCGACAATTAGCCCGTTTAGCAGGCATTCCAAAACCTGCAAATTGTTTATAAACTAAATTTGGGGAATCGTATGTCCACACCTGATAATAAAATGAAACAGTTAAAAACATCATCAACCGACCGCCGTTTATCCATTGCAAAAGCATCTTTATTAGCAGGGACACGTTGGGCAACCGCAAGTGCAGGTTCACTCTTCGCCAGCGAAGCAGAAAAAGAGCGTCGCCGTAAACAGGCTTTAGCTCAACAAGCCGACTATTTAGTGACAGAAATTGGCAAACTCAAAGGCTCAATCGTTAAAGTTGGGCAGATGATGGCATTGTATGGTGAACATTTTCTACCTGAAGAAGTAACGACTGCACTCAACAATTTAAATAATCAAACCGTTGCCTTGGAATGGGACGCTATTCACCGCCAATTACGCCAACAACTTGGGCAAAAATTAGATGAGTTAATTGTCGATAAAGAACCGCTTGGCACAGCATCATTGGCTCAAGTTCACCGTGCAGTACGAAAATCTGATGGTTTAGAACTAGTACTGAAAGTCCAATATCCATTGGTTGCCAGTGCGATTGATTCAGACATGAATCTGCTCAAACAAATGCTCAAACTGGCTCGACTTGCTCCACAAACACGAGAGTTTGACCAATGGTTTGAAGAAGTGCGACAAATGATGCACCGTGAAGTCAATTATCAACTTGAAGCGGAAACAACGCAACGTTTTGCACAGCGTTTAGCCGATGACCCGCGCTATATTGTGCCAAAAATTTTACCTGACTATTGCACACGCCAAATTTTGTGTATGACCTATGAACATGGCATTCCAATTAATAGCCCAAGTTTAAGTTCACTTTCTCAAGCACGGCGAAATACCTTAGGCGAATCTGCCTTAGAAATTATGATTCGTGAGATTTTTGAATGGGGCGAAATGCAGACCGACCCAAATTTTGGCAATTATTTGGTACGATTGGCTCAAGATGAACACGACATCGACCAAATTGTATTACTTGATTTTGGAGCGATTCGCCAATTTGATGAACATTTACTAAACATTGCACATGGTTTAATCAAAGCTGGTTATCAGCATGACCATCAAGCGATGATAAATGCCATGACTGGTTATCGCTTTTTTGACCAACTTATCCCTAAAAATAAATCGGATATGGCTCTGCTCTTTTTAATGGCAACCGAAGCCTTTAGCCAACCGCATTTAGTCAAAAATTGCCCACAAGGTACATTTGATGAATCTGGGGCGTATGATTGGAATATCAGCCAATTACACGCACGTTTACTGCAACATAGCCAACAGTCGGTAACATCTCGACATTTTACAGTTCCGCCAAAGGAATTTATGTTTATTAGCCGTAAATTTATTGGGGCTTATACTTTTATGACGGTGATTGAAGCAAAAACCAATTTACGTCCAATTATTGAACAGTTTTTAACAAAAACATCGTGTTAATCGAACATTTTTTATCAAATGGTAAATAATTAGAGTTTTGTTTTTTAACTTATTGTTATTGCATTGGTTTTTGATAAATAAGTCATTAGCTTATCTAAAAAACATATTTAGCTGATACTTATTATCGTTTTTTCAATGTGCTTTTTGCCAACTTCATCACAGTTTGACTCTTGTTTTTATTTTTAAATCGATTATAGTAAGGGTCATCTTAGGTCACAAAAGTAAATTTTATGAGTTTATGGCAAAAATTGTTTCATCGTGATAATAGCAACAATGAACACAAAAACCACATTGCGTGTGTAGAAAGCGATTGTAGTTGTTTAAGTGATGAACAATTATTGAATATGTTGCGTGAAACAGACGATGAAGATGTCGCCATTGGCATTAAAAAAGTGTTAAATGCTCGTGGTTACAGTAAAAAGGAATTATTGGCGATTCGTCAAATCCTACCATCTTAAGTGAACCCAACTTAGCACTTAACCCTAAAATTTGGATAAAAAAAATCTCTTACTGTAATAGGTAAGAGATTTTATTTTGTAAAAGGTGCAAAAATTATTGCACCTTGATTAAAATTATAGTGAAGAATCAAACACTAAAATGGCTTTTCCGTCCATTTCAATCATGCCCTGCTCTTCTAAGGTTTTGAGTACCCGTCCAACCATTTCACGAGAACAGCCGACAATGCGTCCAAGTTCTTGGCGAGTAATACGAATTTGTTTACCATTTGGGAGAATGGTTGCCTCTGGTTGTTTTGAAAGTTCAATTAAACTGCGTGCAATACGTCCAGAAACGTCAATAAAAGCTAAGTCAGTAACTTTGCGAGTGGTTTGTTTTAAACGGCGAACTAATTGTGCAAAGACTGCATAACTTAAATCAGGGAATACTCGGCTAACTTCATGGAAGTTTTCATAGGTAATTTCTGCAATTTCACAGGTCGTGCGTGTGCGAATTTCTGCACTACGTTGTGCATTTTGTTCAAACAAGCCCATTTCACCAAAGAAATCCCCTGGGTTTAGGTAAGCAACCACAATTTCTCGGTCGTTATCTTCTTTTACAATCACCGAAACTGACCCTTTTAAAATCAAGTAAAGTGAGCGTGATTCTGTACCAAACGCAACCACAGTACTGCGTTTTGGGTAGCGGTTAATGTAAGCACGTTTGAGTAATGTTTTAACCGATTCAGGTAAGTGGTTCGATGAAAGTGAATGGGTGAACATCGATGCGTTATCTTGCACCATCATAAAATTACCTTAAAACTATGTTTCTATCAGAAAAATGTTGGGCTTATCGTTCGATGGAATGTATGCCCGAGCATTCGTGTTTAATCTCTAATTTCCTTATTCTAGCAAAGTCTTTTTAACTTTTCCTAAGTGATTGGTTTTGCTTAATCGTTATTTTGTAACAACGTGTATCTAAGATAGATTTTTCATTGTTTTGCTCCATAATTCGCTAGGGCTTGCGAAAATATTGATTTTTGTGCTAGTGTTAGAACCTGTTCATGATTAATTTTTTTAGGCAAAAATGAGCTAAATTGCCAACTTTTCAAGGAAAAAATGCAGGTTGATAGTGATTCTATCAAGCAAGTTTTTGACGCAGAAAAGTAAGATTTAGCCATTTTTGGCAAAAAAGCAATGATTTTAAATGAAATATTCTACAAGAATGCCAAAGCGTAATTAATTGTGAGCAGGTTCTAAATTATTTTTTGTGAGTATTGAACATGAAAGCGAGTGTTACTTGGTTAGAAAATGTTGCCTTTGAAGGGCAAACCGAAAGCGGTCATCGTATTGTGATGGACGGGTCTCCTGCTTATGGCGGTGAAAATCGTGGAGCTCGTCCAATGGAGTTGATTTTAACAGGGCTTGGCGGTTGTGCCTCATTTGATATTGTTACGATTTTAAAAAAATCACGTCAGGACATTCAAGCGGTAGAATGTGTTTTAACGGCTGAACGTGCAGATGCTGTACCTGCAGTTTTTACAAAAATTCATTTACATTTTATTGTCAAAGGTCATCAAGTAAAAGAAAAGCAAGTGGAAAAAGCGGTTGAATTATCTGCTGAAAAATATTGTTCAGCTAGCCGTATGTTGAGTCAAGGGGGCGTGGAAATTACCCATGATTTTGAGATTATCGAAGTCGATGCCACAGCCTAAGCCAAAACCGCCAGCACGGCGGTTTTTGTTTGTGAGCCGTTTAAAATCGCCAATTATAGAATAAGTCGATGGCACGTTGTGTATCTTGACTTGCCTCGAGATAAAGTCGGCGGTTAATTTGGTATCGTAAAGTCAATTTATTGACAGGAGTAAACACCCCAACGCCATAACGTAAATATAAGTCAGGGGTAATATAACCTGTTACGCTAACTTGGGTATCATCGCCCGTGCCTTGTGCATCTAAGGTTAATCCACTTAAGCCAAAGGCTCGCCCAATTTGGTTGGTCAAGGCTCGTGTTCCGCCTAAGCCCATACTAATGCCTGCGGCGGCAACCGCATTATTGACATCAGATTTAAAACTTTCTGTTGTTGTGGTCGAACTGGTTGAATTATCGCTAATTTGTCCAGTCAGTAAGGCATTGAGTGCCTCTTGTTCGGATAAACCTGCATCGCTGTAAATTTGTACATCTGGGCTTAATGCTGAACCTAACACACGCAACCCCACTCGACTACCTTGAATGGTTTTTGATGCGTCAATGTCTAAAGTTGGATTAAGCAATAAACCATTAAAGCGTGCAATCACACGGTTTAATTCTAAGGTTTGTCCATACGCACTAATTGGCACTTTTTGTGTTACCCCAATCGCACCTGTGGCACGCATAGCAACATCTGTTCCCCGTTGTGTCAAGTTTAATTTTCCTGCTAATGGGATACGTCCATCAAAACCTTGGAAAATGACTTGATTACCTAAGGTTAATTCAATATTGGCACGAATATCCCACGGTTTAGTATTTTTTAAGGTTGCCAATAAGTCTTGGTCTGAACGGACAATACGCACATCAGGCGATACGGTGATGGCAGATGCTTTATTTTCAGGCATATTAATCAACGCTCGTGGAATATAGACTTGTCCGTCCACGGTTAAACGTTGAGCGGTTGGTAACAGTTCAATATTAATATCAGGATTGACCCCTGCAATAATTTGTGGGGCTTGATTGACCAGTAAATTTTCACCTTTGAGTTTTAGGCGTAAATACGGTTGTTGATTCCAGCCTGCTTGTCCTGTTAATGTTGCCACACCCCTACCGCTATTAAACACGCCATTAATTTGAGCTGTATTTTGACGAATTGCGGAATATACTTCGATATTTTTTAAATCTACAGGCACAGAATTTAAGCTAAATACGCCATCTTTTAAACGTAAATCACCATAAAATTCAGGTTGCATTAATTTACCTTGAATTTTCCCTGCAATGGATAAGGTACCTGACATTTGTCGTACATCGCTAATAAAGGGTTTAAGCACCTGTAATTGCATTTCATTAAAAGCGACCTCGCCATCAATCGGCATACCTTTTTGGTCTGGGTGAATTAACACATTGGCATACCCTGTACCAATATTTGGCGTACTGACATTGGTGCGTAATAATAAACCTTCATTGGTCGTTTTTGCGACTAAACTTAAGTTATTATAATTTAAGGTTGTGCCTTGCTCTTCAGGGGTTTCGCCTGTTAAACCAATCACCCCATTGCGTGTAAATAATTGAGCATCTAAAAAAGGTGCTTTGCCTTTTTGCCAAGATGCTTTTGCATAACCATTTAATTGTCCTGTAATTTGCATTCCATCTGGAATAAACGCATCAAAATCTTGAATTTCAATATTTTTGGTCATGACTGAAACGGACGCTCGTTCTGGACTAACAACCGTTTCTTCATCAAAACATAAGCGGTTATTTTGATTAAACCAACAATGCTTTGCAATTTTCAAGGTTGATGTTGTAAGATTATATGCCACATCGGTTGGGTCTTTTTGCTCTAATCGCATACGATTGGATACAAATAAGCCTTTTTGGACTTGCCCTAGCCAATAGCCATTTTGTGAAAAACCGCCCGCCAGTTGAATATTAAAGGTTGAGCGTGGGTGGTCACTTTCTAACTTTAACATATGGGTCAAATATGTCCCTGTTAGACTGGCTTTGGCGTGTTCGATACGTTTACCTAAGGCAGATAATTGGTCAATATTTAATACAAGTTGGCTTGGCACAGTATCTGAAATTGGCAATTCACCTTGTAAACGCAATTTTTGAACACTAAACACTTTATCAAATGCCAGTTGGTCAATCGCAAGATTACTGTTTAATTGCAAACGATTTCTTCTTTGCACGACGACAGTTTCAGAGTTTGCTGATGGCTGTTGTTGGCGTTGCAATGCCAATTCACCATAAATTCGTCCACGCAAAGACGGATGCACCGCAGACAATGCCCCTGCATCGACTTTCATCACCAAACCATTTTGATTGCCTGTAACCTGTAATTGATTATTTGCATAAGAAAGATACAGTTGATTAGCTTGGAATGGCTGACGTTTTAAACCTTTTTCCAATTCATTGACATCTATCGACACTTGTCCTGAGCCACGAATTGGCTGTTTATTTAGCGTTCCTGTTAAATTAAATTGTTGAATATCAATTTGTTTTTTCTGTTCTGACCATTCGCCATGGGTTTTAATTTCCCCTGAAATATCGCCTTGTACAGGTGCATAAAAATAGTGCGGTTTCACATTGAGTAATTTAGATTGAATATCCCAAACGATACCTTGACTTAAATTGACTTTTCCAGTTGCGGTTAATTTCCCTGCAACGCCATCATGATAGAGTTGCTGAATGTTGAGTTCGCTCGGTGTACCTGCGATTTTAAATTGTAATGCTCCACTCCCAGTTGATGTTTGTTGCACCAAGGCATTAAAATTCCCATCATATTCAACTTGATAGCCTTTAAAATCGCCTTGTTCTGTCAATAAAACTTCTGTCGCTGAACGTCCTGTGAGTTTAACACGGTCTGCCATATTTGATGCAACCGCTTGGCTTAATTGCCCATTTAAATCCATATTTTCCGTATAAATCCATTGAGCATTGTTCTTTTGCTCACCACGAATGTCCAAGGTGCCAGAGAGTTGATTTAATGGCAAATCTTGTACAATCAGTTGTGGATTAAAGCCATTCATGGCAACATTTGCCGACCATGCTAATGGTGTTTTATTGTTCGGTAATTGTACATTTGCGGTTGCATTGAGCTGGGCATTTTGATGTTGATATTGTAATGCTGTAACCTGAATCTGTTGCGGATTAATCGCAAGTTTGCCTGTATAATCTCCCATTGGCAAAAAGCCATTGGCAAACGGTTGTAATTGTGCCTTAAATTGAATGTCTTGCCCTTGCGGTTTTAGGTTAATTTCTGCCTGTCCTTGTGGACTGTTTAAGCCGACAATATAAGGCAATGCTCGATTAATGTTCTGCCATGCCACATCTAATGACATCGGTTGTTGAGTTTTCTTTAAATCTGCTTGTGCAAATTTCACTTGCCATTGTTCATCATTGGAAAAATGCACGCTATTTTCCGTACTTAACCCTTGATTTAAAATACCTTTTGAGCTTAAACGTCCCGTTAATGTTTCTGGTAAAAAACCTTGTATTTCTTGACTTAATAAGTTTTCAGGAATTTTAACATGATTAAATTCACCATCTGCTGACCATTTAAGATTGTCAGGGTCTTGCCAATCTAAATTGCCTGTGAGTTGTAGCTGTCCTGATAAAATATCTGCATTTAGGCGTTTAAAATTTAACCCATTAACAAAATCGGTAAACATTTGTACATGATATTGCCCTTGTGGTACATTTTTACCTGCTAAATCGTTTTTTAGTTCAATATCTAAACCATTTGCATTGCCTTTAAAGGTTGCTGTTCCTTGTTTAACCAATAATTGTTCTTCATCTAAAAAAGGCAAATGATAATTGTGAAAATCGATTTGTCCACGCATTGGGACATTATCGTCCATTGCATTGACAATCACCCAACCTTTTAATAAATCAGGGGTTTCTGTTGCTACACCGCCGTAAATTTCACTTAAACTTCCCCGAGCAGATGCGTAAATCACTTTCATATTTAAACTATTTAAGGCAGGAATGTTCACTTCTGCATCAATCTCAAGGGGATATTTTTGGGTAAAATCGATAAAGCCTTCACCATTATTGACATATACGTTATACAGATTGACTTTGGTTTGCTCAAATGTTAATTTTGTGTTTTTCCATAGTGCATCATGAATTTCAATATCATTCAACGCTGTATAAATAGGTTTTCCTTGTTGGGAAATAGACTGGATACTTAACTGGCTGACGTTTAATTGGTCAAAACGTAAATTTATTGGAATAGCCAATTCAGGATAGGTAAAAGGCTCATCCGTTGATGGTTTTTTACTGATAATTTGTAAATGCTCAATTTCTGTTCTAAATAAATGAATTTCTCGCCCAAGCAAAGCACGCCAACCTAAACGCACTTTGGCTTGTTCTGCTTTAATTTCTACACTTTCAAAATCCAGTTTAACATCATTTAAAATCACACCACGCCAAATGTTACCTTCTTGATATTTATATTGAATTAAATTTTGTTGTGTTAATAAACGATTAAAGAAAAAACGGTTCCCTTCATCTGTTGAAAGCACGACCACAAGGCTGGCAATCAATAAAGCCAATGCCACTACAAAACGTACTGACCAACGAAACAAATAGCCTGCCCAAGTTTTTTTTGATGTGGTCATAACGCTTGCTCGCTATAAAGGTGAACCAATAAAGAAATGTAACCGTACAGGGTGATTTTCGTCCGAAAGTCCTGTGGCAATATCAAAACGAATCGGGCCAATCGGTGAAATCCAACGCACCCCTAAGCCGACACTATACGCCAAAGGATTGCTAAAGTTTTCATCATAACTATTACCAAAATCTGAAAATAGCCCAACTCGCCAACCTTCTCGCACTTGATAATTATATTCTAAAGAGCCGATGGCTAATGCCTGACCGCCGACTTTTAAGCCATTAATGGTCGGTGATAAACTTTTATAATCAAAGCCACGCAAACTTTGGTCGCCCCCAGCAAAAAAACGTAAATTATACGGCACTTTAGAAAAATCATTCGTAAACATATAGTTGCCTTCAGCACGCCCTAAGACTTGATGATTATTATTTTCACCAAAGGAATAAATAAAACTCATGCCTGCACTTAAAATCGCCATATCAACGCTAGACAACACATCTTTACTGCCCAATTCGATTTTATAGTGTTGTTTCATGCCTTTGGTGGGATTTAAAGCAGAATCCGAACTTACTTTTGATGCTTTATAACTAAGTAATAAGGATTGCTGGTCAGCATTGCCACGCACCGCCATAAATTCTTGTGGAATATCTTCAATCGCAACATCACCATTCACCGTTAAACGGTCTAAACGATAACGCAAGCCTAAGGCGTGTTGCCATGCGTCAAAACGGTTGCTTTTCATCACATATTCACTGCCAAGCACCGCATTTTCACTCACCAAGCTCATGCCTTGCCCCACGCTAAAATCACTTTCTCGCTCATAACCTGCCACTAAAGCAATATAACGGTTAATTGGGTGTGGATGTGGAATATTATAACGAGTATCAATCGCTTGACGAATTTTTGACAATTCAACATTGGCTAAAAAATTATGTCCATAACGATTGACAATGGCACGGCGATATTGTGAACGCAAACGTATCCCTGTATCTGTACCATAGCCCAAACCGATTTCTGAGCTGTTTAATTTATCTGCATTTAAGGTAACAATAACAGGAATTTCTTTTTCTAAACGTGCCTTCTCTTGTAACTGACTAATTTCATTTTGTTGAGATGTTTGCGATGGTTGAGCGATGGTTTCCGCCTGTTCAGTTGCTTGTGCTATCTCCACTTGTGAAGTTGTAGCAGTAGTCGATGTTGCTGGCTCGTCTATTCCGACAAACCCAAAACCACTTAACGACTCATCATCTTTTTGCTGTTGTTGCAAGGCTTTTTGCTTTTCCAATAAGGCTTGCACATCTGCAGGGATTTCTTGTTGCTTGGTCAAGGGGTCTGGAATAATTGCATTGACATTAACCGAGTTAAAATAGCGTGTATTACTTAAATGATTGGATAATAATGTAGTACGCCACGATGTATAGTCATCTCCTACATTCCACGGAACTAAACTTTGTAATACATTTAAATTAATGGGCAATGGCTGGTCATTGTGCATTCTAAATTCAACATTTCCCAAACGATAACGCTCGCCTGTTTCATATTTTAATTGAATGTCCGCTGTATTATCAGGCAAAGTTACTTTGACATCATGCAATCGCCAATAAGCATCAAAAAAGCCATTGTCCTGCCCTGCTTGTTCGATACGCTCTTTCGTTTTACTATATAAACCATGATTTAAAATATGGTCAATATCTAAATCTGGAATAATATTAACAATTTGAAATTGTGGTAAATATTCACCAGCCCCTGAAAATTCAATCGATTGACTTTTAACCGTTACAGGTTGATTTGGTTTAACAGTTACAGTCAAATGGTCATTGCCACTCTTTTTAAACTGAAATTCCGCTTCATAATAGCCAACCGCTTGAGCCGATTGATTGGCAATTTTGCGTAATTCAGGAATCATACTTTGATATTCTTGAAATGATTCAACGGTAACGTTTGAAAACGATGCTTTTAAATTATTTTTTAACTCAAGATTATCCGTACCCAACACATCTACCTTAATATATTTGACTTCACGCACCGCTCTTGATGCGATGGTACGATTAGCTTTCCAACGTTCAAACCAACTTAATTTTTTATCTTGCTCAATACTCGGGGTTTTGAAAATATCTTCCTGTTGTTGTTCAACTGTTTGTGTGGTTTCTACGACAATTTGACTATCTTGTTGAATTTGTTTCATCAATTCCGTTACATTGACAGGCGTAGATTCTACAACCGTTTGTTGCTCTGTAGGTAATGGCAATGTTGATGTAGCAGGAGTATTTTGTGTTTCAACACGTTCCCCTGTACGTTGCCATTGCTCTGCATCTCGTTTTGCCTGCTCTGCAACTTTATAAATTTCGTCCAACATGGCTGTGTTTACTGCACCTGCATCATATTGGTCTAACTCATCAAATTGTAAAGGTTTTACCGCAGGTTGTTGCTGTAAAAGCTGTTGGACTCGTTGTTCAACTTGTTGTTGTTTGATGACCTTTGGCGATTCAACCACAGGGGCTGGTGGTTCTACTGGTGTTGTTTCTGCTTTTTTTTCTTCAATTTTTTGTGGTAACTCATTTAACAAAGGAATTTGTTGCAATGGATTTGCTGTTGTTGCTGATGGTGTTACAACTGTCGTTGTTTGTTCTGCTGAAGTTGTTTCCTTTACAACTGCTGTTTCTTGTGCATGACTGATTATCGGTAAAATCGGCAACAGTACGCCTAAGGTTAAACGCCCCCAAAACAAATTTCCTGTTCCATTTACCCATGGTACATAAAAAAATGACCAGTTATTCATGCTGATTGATACACCTATTATCACCAAAACTTTACATCGATATCGTCATCATAATCTTGACTTTTTTTTGATTTCATCTATTGTGCATAAGAACCTGTTCACAATGAATGATGCTTGCATATTTTTGTAGAATATTTCATTCAAAATCATTGCTTTTTTGTTAAAAATGGCTAAATCTTGCTTTTCTTCGTCAAAAATTTGCTTGATAGACTCACTATCAACCTGTATTTTTTCCTTGAAAAGCTGGCAATTTAATCATTTTTGCTAAAAAAATTAATCATGAACAGGTTCTAAGAGATTTTAAACCGAATATAAGGCTACATGGTTTAAGCACAAAGAAATCATCATTATAAACGATTTTTCGCTATTCTGTTGATTTGACTGCATCATTTGTGTACTAAGGCGATATTTTATGAACAATTCTGCTGATTCATCTACAACACAAGGTTTTCTGTTTTCACGGCGATTTATGCCGATGTTTTTAACGCAATTTTTTGGTGCGTTAAATGATAATGTATTTAAACAAGTGTTGTT
>JBHACK010000154.1:0-6458 GCA_041854545.1 Acinetobacter sp.
AATTATTGAATATTTATTAAAAACATACGATAAAGAACAGCTTTTTTATCCAAAAACAGAAAAAGCATGGCGAGAATATACATTTTGGTTGCATTTTGCAGAAGGTTCGTTTATGCCTCCTTTAGTCATGAGTTTAATTTTATCTAAAGCAACACAAAAAGTTCCTTTTTTTGCGAAACCCATTGCCAATAAATTAAAAGATGGCATTGGCGAGATGATTTTAAATGGTAATATTCATTCTGCTTTGGTGTTAATTGAGCAAACCTTAAGTAAGCAACCGTGGTTTGCAAGAGATTCATTCACGGGAGCTGATATCCAAATGTATTTCCCTGTATCAGCTCTTCGTGAGCGTGTTGGATTATTACAACAATATCATGCAATTTACACATGGTTACAAGGTTGTGAACAGCGTGATGGATTTAAACATGCGGTTGCAAAGGTGGGTTCTGTTTTTTAATGGATTTTTCTTAATAAGATTTTAGTAAAATATTTTGTATAAAATAACTTCCAAAAAGTTATATACTAACTTTTTGGAAGTTTTTCGTAGTAAATGTAGTTCTAAAATTTGTAATGAAAAAATAATTCATCGATCATTTATTATGTATTTTTTTGTACCGATATAAAGCTACTTCTTGACGATAATCTTTCAAGGTTGAAGGGTGTTCAACAATAAATTTTCCCATCCTTGCTTTTCCTCCTTTATATCGTTCATCTTTTCTCATTTCTTTAATATTCACCTTACGTTTCCCTGATTTTGTTGCCCTAATAAATG
This sequence comes from Acinetobacter sp., assembly GCA_041854545.1. Lineage (GTDB taxonomy): Bacteria > Pseudomonadota > Gammaproteobacteria > Pseudomonadales > Moraxellaceae > Acinetobacter. Next base: position 773 of record JBHACK010000154.1, read on the forward strand.
ATACACCCGCTGAAAGAACTTCTTTTACAAAATATGGAGTAGCAATATTTGTAAAAAAATATGATGTTTGATATATAGGTAAACTAATTAAAGTATCTATAGGGAGTAAAATAATTTGACTTATTTCTTTTTTCTCACCAGTTGGTGCATGTGGTAAGTCAAAATGTTCTGCTTTCCACATTTTATCTAAATAACAAAAATACTCAATTTTTTCTTTTGAAGGTTCTAACGGTATATTTAATTCTTTACATTTTTCTTGTGTAAACTCAATAAAATGTTTCATACCTAAATTTATTGTTATATCTGAGATAGTATCTAAACCAATTCCTTCTACAACTAAGATTAATTCCTCTAAATCTTCAATAGCACCAGATATAACGGCTTGTGAAGATGATAAAACTTCTACTAATTTTGACGCTTTAAGTTTTCCAGCTCCTCGTCCTTTATAACTCTTTTTAGTCCAACCAATTCCTGTTCCTTTAGGCTCATGGAAGTGGTCACATAATTTTTGTGCTAGCTCAAAGTCTTTACTTTGTAAAGCATAAAGTAATTCTTGCATAAATGTTTTGATACATTTATGAACATTTTTACAATGTTTATTATTAAGCATAGCAACAGAATATGGATCCAAAAAAATTTTAGTATCTTTTTCTAAATCTAAATTCAAAAAATCAATTTCTACATTACTAATCTTAAAATATTCAAGGAATGTACTCATGTTCATTACTCCTATTTAATTAAAACCATTTTTTACTCATAGAGTATACATTATATTTAAATTCAATCAAAAAATAAATATTTTTTATAAAATTAATTCTTCTTTTTAGAAGAATGATTAATTTTTTTGATGATAGCCACAACACGATTTGATGAAAGAAAACGTTATACTACACCCATATTTATCCACAATGTGAAATGATGATGTTCAATAAAACCCATTTAGGGGTAATTTTTGCCCTAATCTCTGCCATTTTATTTGCCAGTAAAGCGATTTTTGTTAAACAAGCGTATGCCGTTTCCCCTGATGTAACGGCGATGAATTTGTTAGTTTTGCGTATGCTAACGGCTTTACCCTTTTATTTGGCAATTTTATATTTTTTACCCAAAATGACGGAAACATTAAAGGCAAAAGATTGGGGATTATTGGTTATTACAGGCTTACTTGGCTATTATGCGTCAAGTGTACTGGATTTTATGGGATTATTATACATTAGTGCATCATTGGAACGGATTGTACTGTTTTTATATCCAACCATTATTGTGGTTGCATCTGCAATTTTGTATGGACAAAAAGTCGCCTTTTCCACATGGTTAGCGATTTTATTAAGTTATCTTGGCACAGTTTTGGTCATGTGGTTTGAACCACAAAACAACACCACACAACATCAGCTATGGCTTGGTGTAGGTTTAGTCTTTGCAAGTGCCATTACCTACGCCATGTATATGATGATGAGTCAAAATTTAGTCAAAAAGGCTCATTACGGTTTACTGCACTTGCGACATCAACCGCAATTATTGGCGTATTACTCCATTACACCATCAGCACGCCTACTCCGTGGACAAGTTTGCAACAATTACCCATGGCAGTCTATGGTTATGGGCTTGCTCTTGGGATTTTTGCGACCGTTTTACCTACAATTTTAATGATGATGGGAGTTGAACGTTTAGGGGCATCTCGTACCGCTATGATTATGGCAGGAGGCCCTATTTTTACCATTTTATTTGCCGTTGTCTTTTTAGATGAACAATTAAATATTTGGCAATGGTTAGGATGTGCATTAAATATGTTTGGTGTATTAATGGTCAGTTTAAAGAAAAATGGTTAAGATTCATGCGGTTGATGGGGCGTTTGTTCTGTGATGATAAAACGACCATCAACCAAATCAACATAAAATAATCGATGAAATCCTTCATCAAAGCTAGGCTGAATCATGCGTTGAGCGGTCATTTTTACACCTGCCACAGGAATTTTTGCTTTGCCTTTACGCTGGTTATTTCGCTTTAACGCATCTTCAAGTTGTACATCAAAATAATAACCAACCACTTCAAAACCATGTTGTAATGCAGGTTGAATAAATTGTGCTCGAACATCAGGCTCTGGATTGGTTCGGTCAATGACCATTGCAATTTTACCTTGTAAACAGGCATTAAATAATACTTTTTCTCGATGTTTAGTTTTTAACATATCCAAATTAATGCGAACATGACTATCACTAAAAAATCGTTTATAAAAACTGGACTTCCCTGCTCCTTGTATGCCCATAAGTAGAATTAATTGCATCATCACACTCATCTTAATATTTCTTTTAATTTAAATGGTTTGAATACAAAATACAAGTATTTTTGTTATCGTTACAGAGTTATCATGGAAAAAATGATAAAAATCATCAATACTATCGTTTTCTCCCATATTTTTAAAAGTTTAGGTGTTAAAGATGGGCAATTTTTTTATTTTACAACTGCTCACCGTCGTGTTTGCATTATCCATTATCACAACGATTTTTAATAAACGTATTTTAGGTTTTCCGCAAGCGATTGGCGTGCCGATTGTTTCGGCAATTATTGTCTTTATTATACAATGGGGAGCGAGTTTATTACATGGTAATCCATTTATTACCATTAATATTCAAAATATTGAAGAAGCCGTACGAGATATTAAATTTTATGATTTTTTAATTAATGGAGTCATCTGTTTTATTTTAACATCTTCTGCATTAAAATTTAAAATTTCTGATTTAAGAAGTTATTGGAAACCAATTACCATTTTAGCTAGTCTTGCTTTATTGTTATGTGCGATTTTCTTTGGAGGTTTATTATATGGTTTTCAATATCTCATTGGGCATTCTGTTCCTTTATTGGTGTTGTTATTATTAGGTGCTGCCTTAGGTGCAACTGACCCAATTGGCATTAAAGGGGTTTTAAGTTCGGTACGAGCCCCACATCATTTAATGATTAAATTGGAAGGTGAATCTTTATTTAATGATGCAATGTGTATTGCATTATTTATGACTTTATTAAATGTTTTAAAAGGTGAACATTTTAGTTTATTAGGAACAGTTGAAACTTTACTGTATGAAATTGTCGTAGCGATTATAATTGGTTGGGCATTTGGTTTAGCGATTTTACGTTTATTACATGGTAAACATGAAATGGAATCGTTAATTTTAACTACGGCTTTATTGGCGTGTGGTTCATATTTAATCGCCTTATTTGCTCATGCATCCGCTCCTATTGCTTGTGTTGTCGGTGGTTTAATTGTTGGAAATAAATGGAAAGAAATTCTTGCAGAACATGAAGTGGAAGAAATTAATCATTTTTGGCATACGGTTGAAGGGATTATCAATTCGTTTTTATTTACATTAATTGGTTTAGAATTATTTATTTTAGATTTAAATGCAATGTTGATTTTTGGCGGAATCGTTGCCTTTATTTTATTGCATATTTCTCGTTTTGTGGCAAATTTCTTTTCTTTTGCATTATTTCCAAGTATTTCTCGTAAAAGTTATAATGGGAGTTTAACGATTTTATCTTGGGGCGGTGTGCGTGGTGGTATTTCTCTCGCATTGGTTTTAGCCGTTGCAAATACACCACAATTACAACCATATGGCAGTATTTTAATTGGTTATACATTTATTAGTGTATTATTATCTGGTGTGGTCTGTGGTTTAGGTTTACCTGCGGTTATGAATGCGTTTTATTATAATCCTAATGAAGAAAAACATGGTTGGAAAGGATTTTATCAGCGTTTTTGTAATAAAATGAATCGTAAAGGTTTTAAATATATTGTCGGTGAAGACCAATATGGTAATGAAACGATTACGGTTTATCACCCTGAAACATTACATGATATTCAAACAGATGATGGGATTACTGTGGTTCATCATCCAAGTAAGGCTCAGCAGGTTAAACAGTTGGAAAATCCTGAAAATTTCTAGCTCATTTTTCGTTACTAAGCTCCCTTGTTGTTGAACATTTTTGCCATAGCACCTAATTGATTTTTTGTTATGATAGCGTGCAATAACATTTTGAGTTTAGGAACATCAATGAAACGTGTTGTAATTACAGGTATGGGCATTCAATCGTGTATTGGAAATAGTTTAGATGCGGTCAAATATGCCCTACAAAATGGGATTTCAGGTACCCGTTATAATGCGACATATGACGAATTAGGTTTTAAGAGCCATGTCAGTGCGGCTGCGGAACAAGAGTTTGATAAAATTGACCGTAAATTACGCCGTTTTATGGGCGGTTGTGCAGCTTATGCCTATTTATCTGCACTTGATGCAGTAGAACACGCAGGTTTAACCCCTGAACAACTGGCAGGTAATCCACGTTATGGCGTTGTGGGTGGCACAGGTGGTGCATCAACCGCATCTGTAGTGGAAATGAATGAAGTCCGTATTGAAAAAGGGGCAAGAAAAGTTGGGCCTTTCTTTGTGCCACGCAACATGACCAATACCATTACGGCAAACGTTGCGGTTGCATTGAAATTACAAGGGATTTCTCATTCGATTTCATCTGCTTGTGCAACATCTGCTGATGCGATTGGTTATGCCTATAATTTAATCCAATTAGGCAAACAAGATTTAATGCTCGCAGGTGGCGGTGAAGAAGACCATTGGTCGCAAAGTTTATTGTTTGATGCAATGGGGGCTTTATGTTCTAAATATAATGATGCCCCAGAAACCGCATCTCGTCCATATTCTAAAGACCGTGATGGTTTTGTAATTGCAGGTGGTGGCGGTTTTGTGGTGTTAGAATCACTAGAACACGCTCAAGCTCGTGGGGCAAGAATTTTAGCAGAAGTGGTGGGTTACGCTGCCAATAGTGATGGTGCGGACATGGTCGCTCCAAGTGGTGAAGGTGCTACACGTTGTATCTTAATGGCTTTAGATGAAGCAAAACAACATGGCGTAGAAAAAATTGATTATATCAACACGCATGGCACTTCAACACCTGCTGGGGATATTACCGAATTAAAAGCCATTGAACGTGCCTTTGGTGATGCGTCTAAGGTTCCGCCAATCAGCTCAACTAAGTCAATGACAGGTCATAGCTTAGGGGCGGCAGGTGTACAAGAAGCGATTTATTGCTTGTTAATGATGCAAAACAACTTCATTGCACCAAATATTAACATTACAGAACTTGACGAAGGGGCTGTTGGATTTGATATAGTACAACAGCCACGAGAAGCCAAATTAAATGCCATTATGAGTAATAGTTTTGGATTCGGTGGTGCAAATGCCTGCTTGATTTTCAAAAACTGGACTGAGTAATGAATGTTGTTCCAACTGAAGCTTTTCTTTGGGTAAAAGCGTTTCATATTATTGCGGTGGTGTGTTGGTTTGCAGCCTTGTTTTATCTACCCCGCTTATATGTGTATCATGCCATGACTGATGCCAATGATAAAACGGCACATGAACGTTTTCAAATCATGGAACATAAATTGTATCGTGGTATTATGTGGCCTGCGATGATTGCAACCTTAGTAACTGCTCATTTTTTAGTAGATTGGGGAGATGTTTGGTTTCATTATCATCAATCTGCATGGTTTTATATTAAAGTGGCTTTAGTTGGATTATTGGTGATTTATCATTTAAGTTGTGGTTATTATCGTAAAAAATTAATCGAAAATGCCCATTATAAATCACATAAATTTTGGCGTTTTTTTAATGAAATGCCAACG
>JBHACK010000155.1:0-43869 GCA_041854545.1 Acinetobacter sp.
AATCACGCCAATCACGGTGCCTTGTACCATAAAAATACGTGTAATGGTGCTTGGTGATGCTCCTAATGTGCGTAAAATGGCAATATCTGATTTTTTATCGGTTACGACCATCACCAAAGATGACACAATGTTAAATGCTGCCACTAATACAATTAAACAAAGTAATAAACCGACCAATGTTTTTTCCAGTTGAATCGCATTAAATAGGCTACCATGCGTTGCTGTCCAATCCGATGCGTAATAATAACGGTCAGTTTTAGCTCGTAATTGCTCAACCATTTGTTGGGAAACCGTTGGTGCTAGAAAAATATCATCTAGTTTCATTCGAATCCCTTGAGCCCCATCAGGTAAACGTAATAACGCAGCCGCATCATTTAAGGCGATATAGCCTAACATACCATCGACTTCTGCTCCAACATTAAAAATTCCCACAATTTTAAAACGTTTAAAGCGTGGTACAACGCCTGCAGCTGAAGGGCTGGCTTCAGGTAACACTAAGGTAACTTGGTCATTTAAACCTAAACCTAAGTCATCTGCCATCTTTTTACCAATGACAATCCCAAATTCACCTGTTTTTAATTCATCAATGCTTCCTGCATACATATAATCTTGAATAATCGACACATTTTTTTCATAGTGTGGGTCAATGCCTGTTACGACAATCCCTGAAACTTGCCCATACGCCGCTAACATTCCTTGTAATTGGGTAAATGGAGCAACCCCTTTGACGTGTGGTGCTTGCTCAATTTCTTTGGCGGTGCTTTGCCAATCGGTCATAATTTGGTTTGATGCAACCATTGCTTGTGGCACCATTCCTAAAATACGGTTTTTTAACTCACGGTCAAATCCATTCATCACCGAAAGCACTGTGATTAACACGGCAACGCCTAAGGTTAAACCAATCATCGAAACAAGGGCGATAAAGGAAATAAAATGGTTACTGCGTCGTGCTTTGGTATAACGCAAGCCAATATATAAAGAAATGGGCTTAAACATTAAAAAATCTCAATTCTTAAAAGATAATTAGGGTTTGTTAGAACCTGTTCATGATTAATTTTTTTAGGCAAAAATGAGCTAAATTGCCCGCTTTTCAAGGAAAAAATGCAGGTTGATAGTGGTTCTATCAAGCAAGTTTTTGACGCAGAAAAGCCAGATTTAGCCATTTTTGACAAAAAAGCAATGATTTTAAATGAAATATCCTATAAAAATATTAAAACATAATTAATTGTGAACAGATTCTATACTCAACAAACCCTAATATCATGTTGAAGTTACTGTAAATGTGTTGTATTTTGCGATTGTAGGCTGTTCGATAAACTTGTACCTAAACCTTGACCAATCGAAACACCCATCTTACCTAAAAATTGCTCTAAAGAATTATTGGTAACGGTATAGTTTACTTGCTCTTCCAATTTTAACTCTTTACGCAAACTTGCTAAGCTACCTGTTTTATCTGCAATGCCTAACGCAATCGCTTGGTCGCCAGTCCAAATTAATCCTGAAAAAATTTCTGGATTTTGTTTTAAACGTTTGCCACGCCCTTCTTTTACCGCTTTAATAAAGTGATAATGCACATTGTCCAATAATGCTTGAACGTGTTGGCGTTGCTGTTCATTAATTGGTTTGGTCATGCTCAACATATCTTTATTGCTTCCTGCCGTCATGGTGCGGTCATCAACCCCCCACTTTTGCAATAAACCATTGATACCATAGTTTGGCATAATCACACCAATCGAACCCACTAAACTCGATGGATTCACCCAAATTTCATCTGCAGCAGATGCAATATAATATGCTCCTGATGCCCCTGTATCGCCAATCACTGCATATACTTTTTTCTTTGGATATTGCTCTTTTAACTCACGAATAGCTTGCCAAATTTCATCAGATTGAACAGGCGACCCCCCCGGTGAATTGATATTTAAGGCAATCGCTTTACTGCTACTGGCTTTAAAGGCTTTTTCTAATGCCATCGTGGTATTTTCACTATTGACCCCTTGCGGGCTTTTACTGTCAATCGTGCCAATAATATCAACCACAGCTAAATGCTCTTCTGTCGTGCCTACACCTTCTACTTCGCTCATCGAACAACTTTTGGTCATCATCAGAATCACAATAAAAATATAAGCAAAGGTCAATAATTTAAAAAAAATCCCCCAACGTCTTGCTCGGGCTTGTTCTTTTGTTGATGCTAATAATGCTTTTTCGAGCAATTCCCATTCACGCCCTTGCCCTTGATTGGTTACAGGTGTGGCAGGTGCTGGAGATGGTTCAGGTGTTTTTTCTGGTTCTTTTTGTCGTGGTTGAGGTGGCCAATCAGACATTGTTAAAAATCCTATTGTTTAAAACTACATTTGCGGTATTATAACGAGAAATACACAGAAATGCTTATCTTTTCATGTAGTTTTTGTGAGTTCTGTTAAACATTTTCAGGGGTTGGTTCAGACACTTGCGATAATCGTTCACCACGAGCCAATAATTGTTCAAAATAATCGGTAACAACTTTGGCTTGTTCTGCAGTAGAATCAACAGCGTACATTCTTTGGCGAAACTCATTACTGTTATATAAGCCTGTGGTGTACCAAGCAATGTGTTTTCGTGCAATACGACAGCCTGAATATTCACCATAAAAGGCATATAGTTCTTGCAAATGTCCTAATAAAACCTGTTTAATTTCAGCAATATCTGGTGATGCTAAATGTTCACCTGTCTTTAAATAATGTGCCATTTCCCGAAAAATCCACGGTCGTCCTTGTGCAGCTCGTCCAATCATAATCGCATCAGCCCCTGTATAATCTAACACAAATTTGGCTTTTTCTGGGCTATCAATATCACCATTGGCAATGACAGGAATATTGATTAACTGTTTGACTTCTTTAATTAATTCATAACGAGCATGATTTAGGTACATATCTTCACGGGTACGCCCATGTAAAGCTAAAGCGGAAATCCCTGCTTGTTCGGCACGTTGAGCCACTCGCAAAATATTTTCTTCACCATTTTTAAAGCCAAGCCGTGTTTTTAACGTTACAGGCACATCAACGGCATTGACCACAGTATCTAAAATACGAGCGACTAAATCTTCATCTTGTAATAAGGCTGAACCTGCCAATTTATTGCACACTTTTTTAGCAGGGCAACCCATATTAATATCAATAATTTGAGCCCCATTTGCCACTTGATAACGGGCAGCTTCGGCAAGTTCTTGCGGATTTGAACCTGCGATTTGAGCGGAAATCGGTGCTAATTCACCATCAAAATTGGCACGATAAAGACTTTTTTTACTCATGCGTAACATTTTATCTGCAGTCATCATTTCACTAATGGCATGACCTGCTCCAAAGTATTTGGCTAACGTCCGAAAGGGACGGTCAGTTACGCCTGCCATTGGAGCAACCCAGATTTTCTTATCAATTGATTTATCAAACAATTCTTTAATTACATTGTTTTTACTCATATTTTATCTTCACCTTTTCATGGGTATTTATGGGTATTCTTGCGTTTTTTAGCTTTTCTATTGTACCATATTTGCACCTTTTTTCAATTGTGGTGCAAATTTATGGGTTCAATTACAAAACGTACAAGTAAAGATGGCAAAATTCGTTTTAAAGCAACTGTTAGAGTTGATAGAACTGGTTATCCAGCTTTTAGTAAATCTAAAACTTTTAGCAAAAAATCATTGGCTGAAGAGTGGATTAGACGTTTAGAATCAGAAATAGAATTAAATCCTGACAAGGTTCTTAAACAACAACCTAAAAGCAAAACATTGAAAGAATGTATCCAACAATATTTAAATGAAATTGATGGTTTTGCTGAAACAAAAGTAAGTTCTTTAAAACATCTCTGTACGTTTGATATTGCCGAACAAGATATACAACAATTGTCTAGGCAAGATTTTTCAGCATATGCATTATTAAGACGGCATGGTGATGAATCTTTACAATTAGAAGCTGTTGCTCCAGCAACAATCCTTAAAGATTTAAGTCATTTAAAAGCCGTATTGACTCATGCCGAAAACATTTGGGGATTAGACATTGAGCATGTATTAGTAGAGTATGAAAAGGCATTAATTGCTCTAAGAAAAAGCCGTATTGTAACGAGAAGTAAAACTAGAACACGTTTGCCTACTAAAGAAGAATTACAAAAATTAACAAATTACTTTTATAAATCATGGAAACGAGTTTCAACTTCAGCCCCTATGCATTTGATTATGTGGCTTGCCATTTATACAGCAAGAAGACAAGATGAACTCTGTAATTTACATTTATCTGATTTTGACAAAATCAACCAACAATGGCTGATTAGAGATATTAAAAATCCAAATGGTTCAGATGGAAATCATCGATATGCCCATCTTGAGCCAAATGCTTTATTGGTGATTGAAGAGCTGATGAAACCTGATATACGCAAACGCATGGCAAGATTAGGGTTAGATATGCAACTCTTAATCCCTGTTAAGGCTCAAACAGTTTCAAGTTTTTTTACTCGTGCTTGCCAATATTGCAATATTGAAGATTTATGTTTTCACGATTTACGTCATGAATCAGCCACACGTTATGCTGAAGATGGTTTGACTATACCGCAATTGCAAACAATTACTTTACATGAATCATGGAATAGTCTTAAACGATACGTTAATTTAAAAAAACGTGGTGAACGATTAGATTATTTAGAAGCAATTATGGAAGCAGAAAATAATTATAATGAGCATTATAAAAACTGGTCTAAAAAACAGTACTATATTGCATTAGTTGATAAATTAGAAGAATTAGAACAAGAACAGGAAATTAACACAAACTATTTATTTTTAAACTCTACAATAGAGAGATTTATTCGTATTTATCAAAATAATAAATACTTTAAGAGATTACATACTAAACAAAATTTTAATAAGAATCCATTTGCATGGAATCATGAAGAGTTTTGTTTTTATGCTGATGATATACAACTTGCTTGGAAAGATTGGTTGATTGATAATATTTATATTGATTGGTCAGAATTACCAAAAGATTGTACTCATCTTAATATTGTAAATTTTTCGATTATTAAAAAAACTCAAGACAGGATATTAGTATGGGATAAAATAGAATCCTGCTGGATTGATAGTTTTAATATGTATTTATTTGTTGAACAGGAGCATAAACAAAAGCCAGTATAAATAACTAGCTTTATTTATTCAGTGTTCATAGCATGCCAATCTTGTTTAGATTCTTTTTGTAAAGAATCTAACCAATAGGCTATATCATATAAATTAACAAAATAATCAGATTTATGACCATCTAATTTAAATGCAGGAAAAGGCAATGCACATTTATTGGCTCTTTTTTTTGCTTGCTCAATTGTTAAATGTGGCAAATATTTTGGTAAAAGCTCAGATAATGGTATGATATTTCGCTTATTAAATTGCATAATCAATAAAAAGGCTGTATCACTTTCTGCTCTCATTTTTACTACTCTACTCTAATTAATATCACATTTGGGTAATACAGTTTGTATCGTTCGACCAATTTGTATATACCGCCCTGATTATAACTATCTATCCAATTCACATTGAATAGTTTTCTTGTTCCAACAATTTCAGCAAAATATAAATATTGCTTAAATTGCCCTACCTGTTTATAGTACCTAGGTTTTAAATCACCAATTAATAAAATAAATTCAGCACCAATTTCTTTAGCAAATTCTATTAATTGTTCAGATGATGGTATTGTCATACAATTGCTGAATGCCTTGTTTAATTTTATCTATTTTGTTTAAACATTGTCCTGTTGAAAATTCTAGTTTAAAAAAAGTTTTTTTAAAGAACACCGATTCCGTTTGTTGGGTTTCAACAATAATTTCAAGTTCTCTATGGCAGTCGATAAGATATGTAACTTTAAATTTGTTACTGTTTAGATGCAAACACATTGCAAACAAATTGCGTAAAGCAAGTTGCTCACTTGTATTTAATACATTAATAGACATCAAACACTCCTAAAAACTAAGTTTTCTTGCTAAGTATTCTTAGTTTTTAGAGTGTTTTTGTCAAGATTTTTTTAATTTTACTTAGTTAAACGATGTTTTTTTGAGCAAATAAATGTAAAACTAATCATTTTTTTTACTCTTTGGCTTTGCTTGTAACATCATATTGACTGACATTCTTAGATAATCCAAATCTTGTTCAGTGAGCAACTGCTCTTCATTCATGATTGTAAGTTGAGAAACTAAATCATTAAGTTTACCTGTAATTGTATGTGAACCAGTCATAATGTATTCATGGGTAGTTCCTAGTACTCGTGCCAATTGAATAGCATTATCATATCTTAATTCATTCTTGCCCTTTTCCCAATTTGTTACAGATACACCACTAACCCCTAGTTTTTTTCCTAGTTGAGTTTGTGTCCAGCCTTTTTCATTACGCAATGCTTTAATGCGGTCGCCAATTGTTTGCATACATACCTCCAAAAATAAGTTTACACTAACTAATCTTAGCACTTGACTAACTAAGTTTTCTTATGTTTAATATATCTAAGATTTCTTAGTTTTTTAAGGTAAAAAATGACACTACAAGAAGCATTAGAGCTTTTACAATGCAACTCTTCTGAGTTATCAAGAATGTTGGGGATTACAACTGCAGCAGTTGCACAATGGGATAAGCAAAAAATCCCTCTTGGTCGTGAATATCAAGTACTCCAAATTGCTCAACGTTTACAAAATCAATCTGAACCCTATTGCACACCTGAATCTGTTATAAGAGAACTGTCATAATGTCTTTATCCTATGACCAAGTTAGAGCATCTGCTCAAGGGCGGTGGAAAGATTTAATTTTCCCAGCATTTGCAATAGATGTTCCAGCTAAACCAAATAAACATGCTCCATGCCCTATCTGTGGTGGTAAAGACCGTTTCCGTTGTGATGATAAAAAAGGAGATGGTACGTTTATCTGTAACCAATGTGGCTCAGGTGATGGTTTTCGTTTAGTCGCATTGGCTCGTGGTTTAGACAATAAAGAAGTGTTAAAACAAGTTGCAAGCGTGTTAGGTATATCATCACAAAGTACAATATCAGAAAAAGACCGCCAGCGTTGGCGTGAAGAATACAAAAATAAACAGCAACTTGCTGAACAAGAAAAACAGCTAGGCTATCAACAAGCTCAAGAAATAGCACATAATGTATGGCAAAAAATTCCAATGGCCCAACAAGAATGCCCTTATTTGCTCAAGAAAAATGTATTGAATTATGGTTGTAAAATCAAAGGCAATGGACATTTAATTGTACCGATGCTTGATATTCATGGTCAGCTATGGAATTTACAAGAAATCCATGAGAACGGTTTCAAGTCATTTTTAAAAGGTGGTTTAGTTAATGGCTGTTTTCATGTGATAGGCGAATTAACAGAATATACAGAAATTATTTGTATTGTTGAAGGATATGCAACTGGAGCAAGCGTTCATCAAGCAACAGGTCATGTAACTATCATTACTTTTAATACAGCGAATTTACCTAAAGTTGCTGTCGAAATTCATAAAAAACATCCTAAAACATTGCTTGTATATTGTGCTGATGATGACCGTTATTCAACACCGCCAAACGCAGGGTTAAAGGCAGCAGAAAAAGCAGTTGAGCAAACAGGTGGTATCATTGTACTACCTGACTTTTCGATTGTAGGTGAATATCATGAGTAACCCTTCAGATTTTAATGACCTACATTTATTGGCTGGTTTATATGTAGTGCGTGAACAAATTGAAAAAGCAATTGCTGAAGCAACCCCTACACCCCCAAAAATCACAGCCATTGCTACAGCTGAACCAACAATAAAAGATGATGCCATTATTCAATCTGTACTTGAACAATACATCAATCGTTATCGCTTGGTTGAAGGAAAAACAGATATTTGGGATATTGAAGATGCTGAAATTATTAAGCATCGGGCATTTGTACAATTAATTGGCAAAGAATATTTTAAAGCATGGAATAACCAAAAGCAGATTATTTCTAAAGTTGATTTAAATCAGGCACAATATGAAAAAGCCAAAAATCTATTTGATAATTTTGTTATTTTAGAAGGTACAGATACTGCATGGGATATTCAAAAGCGTAAAGTGTGGCAAGTTAATCATATTAAAATCGCTTTTCCACAACCCTATCATATATGGTTTAACTCACAAAATAGAAAACAAATACCTAGGGAAAATCTTATTTTTGACCCTAAAAATCAATATCAAGATGACCCATTATATATAAACTTATTTCAAGGTTTGGATATTGAAACACTAAAAGATGAAATTGGAGAACCACTAACACAAGAGCAATGCTTTAAAAAATGCCAAGGCATAATATCACTTATACATCACTTATGTGAGCATGAAAAAGAAGCTATAAGATTTTTACTTAAGTGGTTAGCATATCCGTTGCAGAACCAAGGGGCAAAGATGGCAACTTGTGTACTTATGCATGGTAATGTACAAGGTGCAGGTAAATCATTGTTATTTGGCAATATCATGAAAAAGATTTACGGTGAATATCATGCAACAGTTGGACAACAACAGCTTGATTCTAATTACAATGACTGGATAGAAAATAAACTATTTGCCGTATTTGAAGAAATTGTTGATAACAAGAAAAAACATAATGTAATGGGTATGATTAAACATTTAATCACAGGTGAAACTATTTATATTTCAAAAAAGTTTATTTCAGGCTGGGAAATGGACAATCATTTAAATAGTGTATTTTTATCTAATAATACACAACCATTACCGATTGAAGAAAAAGATAGAAGGTTTTTAATTTTAAATCCTAGCCGTGCATTAACTGGTGAATTATACCAAAAGGTACTAGATGAAATTAATTCAGATGGTATTTCTGCATTTTATAGCTATCTCATGAAAATAGATTTAGTTAATTTTAATGCTCATGCTAAACCACCAATGACTAAAGCAAAACAAAATCTTATTGATTATAGCCGTAACAGCTCAGATACTTTTTATCATGATTGGAAAAATGGTGATTTAAAATACCCTTTTTGTTGTTGTTTGCCAATGGATTTATATGAAGCATTCAAACAATGGGCGAAACAATCAGGTGAACACATTATTAGTCAAAAACGTTTTGCAATTGAAGGCTATAAACATGGAATACGCACAACAGAACGTTCTGAACGTTGGAAAGGCTACCGTTTAAACGGTCAAAATAAAATTATTGTTGTTGGAGATATGCCTGAACATGAAACTTTTGCTAACTGGGTAGGCTTGCAAATTGAAGAATTTCAGGATATTTTAAAGGGCCATAACAATGAAGAACCACACCCATTCTACTAAAATCCCTTCTTTGTGCATGATATGTGCATGGTTTGTGCATGATTTTTTACTCAATCATGCACACACTAACCCAATAAATTTTCTAATTATTTTTCTATTTGTGCATGGTGTGCATGATTTTCTCGTGTGCGTGCGTGAGTATTATTTATTTTCCCCTTGCCCCTATTCTATTCGCTTTCCAGCTTTAAAAGGAACGGCTCAAAAAAACGACAATAAAAATATAATCTCTCACGAGAAAAAAAATAAAAAATCATGCACACCATGCACAGCATTAAATAAGTTAATGTTTTATATTTATTTATTATTGTGCATGATTATTCAAAAATCATGCACAAACCATGCACATATCATGCACACTGAAAAAGGATAAGTCCATGCTTGAATTACTCACTTTACTCAACCCCAAAACAACAACTTTTGAAGTTGCTGGTACAGGCTCATTGCGAACCATTACACAAGCTGATATTTGCTCAGCCTTGAGTTATAGCAAAATGCCAAAACTTAGCCATGATTTAATGCGTGCAAAATGGTTAAATGATAATCATCAATGCCATTTGGTGCGTTTGGCAAAAGAGCTAATCAAAAATCACCCTTGCTCACAACATCAAGATAACATTACTTTGGTTGAACAATGTGCAATGGTTGCTTTGGTTGAATTTTGTGTAGCTAAACATGATTACCGCCCTAGTGGTCGCCAAAGGGCAAAGCTACTCAATATTCCTTCAACAACATACCAACGCAAACAATTAGACAAAGTGATTGATGATTACTCACATTTTGTGAATGATTATTATGCGATTGGTTGTGCTTTACTTAAATCTCAACTCGAATCATTGGTAAAAGATGAATTAATACAAGAAGATGGATAGATAATCATGTTTTATTAGAGTTCCTTCTTTTATTGGAGCTTTAATCAAATGAGCAAAATTAATCCTGCTGTTGTCGATTTGATTCAACAAATTAAGCAACATTTAGATGAACAAACGTACCAGCATATCCAGCAGTTGCATTACATTGAACAATGTTTGCACAAAATTGAACAACAAAATTTAGATGATACCATTGCTCCAGCTTTGGTTCATTTACGCTGTCAAGTAGCAAAATGGCAAGATGAACATCAACAACATCATGATAATGTGATGTCTTTACCAAAATTCTTTAATTAAATTATAGAATTAATGAATAAAAAGTGTGTTTATACACACTTTTAAACGACAGCTCACACACAACCACTTACCAAGGAGAAAATAGATGAAATTATCAACACTTCGACCAAGTAAATTACCAACACTAAAGGCTAATACTCCATCACTTCAATCAAAAGAAAATTGGGGTTTAGGTCGTGGTGGTCGAGCTTGGAGAAAAATTAAAGACCAAGTCCATGTAAGAGATAATTACACTTGCCAGCATTGCGGTATTGTTACATTAGAGTTGGAATGTGACCATATTGTAAACAAGGCTCAAGGCGGTACAGATGATTTAAATAATTTACAATCTTTATGTAAGCCATGCCATGCTAAAAAAACTCAGCTTGAAAGTCAAAAAGTACAGGGGGGTATTTAAAAGTACAAAAAATAATCATTTTTGGACACCGCCCCCGTTCTCATTTATAAAAAAAATCTCTATTTATAAAACATAAATAAAGATTTTAAAAAAATAGGTAAAAATTGGTAAATTCAGCCGTAATTTTTTGGAGATATTGGAAAAATGAATAAACTTACCGTTAAACAACGAAAATTTGTACAGGCTAAGTTGAAAGGTAAATCTAACAAAGATGCTGCCATTGAAGCTGGGTACTCTGAGCGTTCAGCTGGTATGATGGGTAGTCAGCTCATGCAAAATCCGACCATTAAAGCCTGTTTGGATAGCTTAATTCAAAGCGATTTGGGGGGTGGGGGGTCAAGTATGCCTTTGGTTTCTGCTGTTTTGGAACAAGAGTTAGAGAAAATTGCTGACCCTTTAGAGTATTTACGCTCTGTTTATACAGACCCTAGACAAAGTGAAAAGTTACGAATTGAAGCTGCCAAAGCAGCCTTGCCCTATGTACATGGTAAAAAGGGCGATATTGGTAAAAAACAAAGTCGTGAAGATGAAGCAACAGATATTGCCAATAGTGATGATGTATTTGCTACTCGAGCTGGGAGAATGAGTTAATGACTACTCCAGTTTGGAATACGGCTTGTTTGGACTGGGAAAGTCGTATTGTTAATCGTGAACCATTGATTAGTTTTCCCCCTTTGTTTGGTGATGAAGCTGAGATGGCTTTGCGTGTGTTCAAGGAATTAACGCTTGCTGATGTACATGGCAAACCTAAAATGGGGGCGGTTACTGACCAATGGGTATTTGATTTTGTTGGTGCAGTTTTTGGTGCGTATGATGCTCAGGCAAATACTCGTTTGATTAGTGAGTTTTTTCTGCTCATTTCTAAAAAGAATACTAAATCAACAATCGCATCAGGTATTATGCTCACCGCTTTGATTCTTAATGACCGTGATTCTGCTGAATTGTTGATTATTGCTCCAACAAAGGAGATTGCTAATAACTCTTTTGTGCCAGCTCGTGATTATATTAACAATGATTCACGGCTTAAGCGGTTATTTCGTGTATCTGAGCATACTCGTACCATCACTCACTTAAAGACTAAAGCTACTTTAAGCGTGGTTGCTGCTGAATCTGATGCTGTTGGTGGTAAAAAGGGGGCTTTTGTATTGGTTGATGAATTGTGGATTTTTGGCAAGCGTGCCAATGCTGAAAGTATGCTTGCTGAAGCAACTGGGGGCTTGGCATCATTCCCTGAAGGTTTTGTGATTTATTTATCAACACAATCTGATGAACCGCCAGCAGGGATTTTTAAGAAGAAACTTGATTATGCTCGTGAAGTGAGAGATGGTAATATTGTAGATAATGCTTTTTTGCCTGTGATTTATGAGTTTCCAGCTGAGATGTTGGAACATAAGGATTATCTTAAATCTGAATATTTTTATATCACTAATCCTAATTTGGGGCGGTCAGTGCATAAGGATTGGTTATCTCGTAATTTGGCTAAAGCTATGCAAGATGAAGAATCTTTACGCATTTTCTTGGCTAAGCATTTGAATGTTGAAATTGGGCTTGCTTTACGTTCTAATCGTTGGGCTGGTGCTGACTTTTGGTTATTACAGGCTAAAAATAACATTACGCTTGATTTTATGGTTGAGCAATGTGATGTAATTACAGTAGGCATTGATGGCGGTGGGCTTGATGATTTATTTGGTTTAGCGGTACTTGGTCGAGATAAATTAGACCGTGCAACGTGGTATGTGTGGAATCGTGCATGGGTACATGAAATCGCCCTGGAAAGACGTAAAGAGATTGCACCTGTTTTGAGAGATTTCGAGCGTGCAGGTGAATTGGTCATTGTTGAAAATGTAGGTGATGATATTGCTCAAGCATCAACTATTGTGAAATATTTGTATGATGCAGGGAAATTACCTGAGCAAAATGCGATTGGTTTGGACAAGCTCGGTATGCCATCATTACAAGATGGTTTACTTGAAGCAGGAATACCATTTGAATGTTTGGTCGGTGTGCCACAAGGTTATCAGCTGTCAGGTTATACTCAAACTGCTGAACGTAAATTAGCTGAGATGAAATTATGGCACGCTAATCAAGCGATGATGGCATGGGTTGTAGGCAATGCTAAAGGGGTCATGAAAGGCAATGCTTTAATGATTACAAAACAAGAAAGTGGTAAGGGAAAAATTGACCCTTTGATTGCCTTGTTTAATGCGGTGGCACTCATGAGCCTAAACCCTGAACCTGTACAAAAGAAATATAAATTGTTCTTTGCTTAAAGCTACATGGAATATAGCGATATTTAGCAAAAAATAAGGGGTTTTAGCGATGTTTTTAGATTTTATGATACTTAGTAGCTAAAATTTAAAAAATCGCTAATTTCGCAATTAAAAGCATTTTATGATGATAAGTATAAAATTTATTCGTTTACTTAGTTTATATATGTTTTTTGTAACTAAAAAAGGATAAGATAAGGATATTCTTATGATATTAGGAGTCTTTTATGAAAAAAATCATGTTGGGTGCTTTATTTCTTAGTTTAATTAGTTCATTGGCTCAAGCTCGACCTATGCCTGATGAAGTTGGTGTTTGTTATCAATTTAAAGATGATAAATTAATTGATATGGGGGTATGTATCATTTCGGCAGGGAATGGTGCAGGTGCAATGTACGTTAATTTAAAATTTGATGGCAAACAATATCTTTATGAACGCCCTAACGATTATATTCGTAACACTTTCCATGAAAAAGTAACAAATGCTCAAGATTTAGATTATTTGGAAAAATATGCTGAAGAAGAGATGATTTATTGCTATAAAGATAAGCCTTACGATATTTGTCATAATTAAGTACTCTAGTAAGTATAAAATTTATTCATTTACTTAGTTTATATATGTTTTTTGTAAACAAAAATGGTAAGATATAAAAATAATTGTGAATATAAGGGTATTTTATGATGAAAAAATATGTTGGAGTGTTATTAGCAACTACCATGCTACCTAGCATTTCCTATGCTGAAGTCGTTAAAAACTCAGCAGGGCAAGAGATTAAACTCAATGCTAATAAGACATGGGAATATGTAAATAAAAATAAGGAGAATAACCTTATTGTTGCTTGGACAGCTTATGAAATTATGCTTAAAAATGGTGAAGATAAAGAAATTCCTGTTATCGTTTCACCACAAGAAATAGAAATTTGGGATACTCGGCATTTAACAAAAGATGAAATGGTATCTGTCCTAAACTCTATCAATCATGTTGCTAAAATTGGTTTGAAAAATGTTTACTCTTTTAAACCAAGAAAAGTATATATTACACAAGCTGGTACAGTTATTAACATTAAACTGGAATATACAGCACAAAACAGTTATGGAGCTGATGTGCCAAGTACTCTCACTTCCGTTTATCATTTAGATGAAAATAATGAAAAATTAAAATACATTTCATCTGATAAGAAATGGTAGTAATAATCTATAGAACTCAATGAAGAACGCCAACTTGCACAATTTTGTAAGTTGGCTTTTTTGTGGATAAAAAATAAGTTATCCACAGAAAATTAGCTAACTTATTGATTTTCCCCATAGTGCTAAAATGACACGTTGAGATAGTGTCATTTTGAACCTATGGCATGGTGTCATTTTGACACTTTGTACTATATAAAAAGAATATTTAAAGATTTTAATTTTATACTTTTTAAAAACCTAATTTTTGAAAATTTAATTTTGACTGTTTAGTGTTCTCAAGAAGACAAAAACTAAGCTCTTGACAAGTTTTCTTATTAACAATAAACTAAGTTTACTTAGGTTTGTCTTTGTATGATTATCTTTTAATCGTTTCATAAAATTATGGAAAAGGTCTAAATCTAAGAAAATGATATTTTTTAACTACTCAAGGTGAAATATGAATACTGAACTGATTCCAATTCAACAAAACACTATCGATGGTGAAACCGTTGATACAGTCAATGCTCGTGAGTTGCATACATTCTTGGAAAGCAAACAACAATTTTCTGATTGGATACATAGCCGTATTGAGAAATATGGATTTTCTGAAAATGTTGATTTTTTAATCGTTTCAGAAAATTATGAAACGAATACTCAAAATGGACAACGTCGTGTGTCTATTCGTAATGATTACCATATCACACTCGACATGGCTAAAGAGTTAGCCATGGTTGAACGTACCGCTAAAGGTCGTGAAGCTCGTCAATATTTTATTCAGTGTGAAAAACAGTTAAAACAGTTGATGAGTTTTTCTCAGCAATCGAATCATGATGAATGGGTCGAAACATTGGAAGGTGAATTAGCGATTGCATTATTGCGTAGTCGTAATTTTGAGAAGTCCTTAGTCTCTGCTCAACAGCATTATTCAAGTGAAATTGAACGTTTACAACAGTTAAATTCGATGTTTCATCAAGAATTAACGCAAATTCATCTTCATTCTGCTAAGTCAGTTGCTGAAGTAGCGTGTTATTTTTCGGTCTCTTTACAAAAAGTGTTAGATACTTTGCATGAGTTGCAGTGGTTTACAGGCAAGTTAAACGATGATTTCGTGATGGGGGATAATCATCAGTTGGGGACTGAAGCCTTAAATCAGTTTTGGGTGATTGCACAATCTGAGTTAAAAAATGATGCCTTTGGTCGTGAGCGTTGTTTCCGTCAAGTGTTTATTTCTCGTAAAGGTATGCGAGTATTAGCAAAACAATTTAGTGATATTCATGCTGTTTTAGATTATCAAGATAATGAAATTTCTGTTGTTTAATGGCTTGACAGCATATAAAAAAATAGGTAACATGAGCTTAATGAGCTTGAAAACCTCTTGTGAAAAAATCGGCATCACCCCGTTAGCGTGAATTTTTTGTGCCTACTATTCGGTAGCACATCTAAAAAATCCCATCTTTAAACCTTTTTAGGTTTCGCTATGGTAGGGTGGCTTGAGAATAACCAATATCAAGCGGTCGTTTGTTTTTTCACGATGTTTTCAACACCCTATCACCTTTATTGCTTTTCACTGGTAATACTTGTGATAATTTCTCTAAGCTCCCTTGAAAAGGAACTGAAAAAACATGAAAACTCCACATTATACCGCTATTCCAACAGCGGATTATCAACATTTTTTACGCTATCAACAGCGTAAAGCCATCATTCTTGCCGTTCTTACTGTGCTTAAGCACTTGGTCATGCTCTTGTTAATGTTTAGTCCATTTGGTTTGTTTTGGTTTGCTGAATGGTATTTTGGGGGTGTGGTATGAAACATAGTAAGTTTTTAATCCAGGGTGAAGCCCCTGTTGTTTCATTCCCTTGTTTAGTCAATGTTGTTGGTCGTGCAGAAAGTGCTATTTTGCAGAAAATACATTATTTGGTGTACCACTCTACCCTATGCAATGTAGGAACATACAAAATTGAGCGTACTGTTCGTAATAAGAAAAAATTTATTGGCGTGGCATATGAAGCCATTGTTGAATTAATGGGTATGATGTCGCTTTCTACTGTAAAACGTGCAGTTAAGCGGTTGCGTGCTTTAGGAATTTTAGTTGTTGAAAAATTAGCTAAATCTGTTTGGGTGCGTTTAAATTTCTATCGTATTGATTATCATAAACTTAATGATATTTTAGGTTTAGATGTACTTGATGATTCAGATGACAGCCCTAAAGATGAAAATTTAAACAAGGAAATTAGCCATAAAGTACGAGTGGCTCAGGAAGAAAGAGCGGTAAATAAGCCTAAAACTGAACCTTTGCCACAAGGTGCAGATAAACCTACATTGGCAGGTATTTCTAATGAGTTATTAGATGCTCAACCTGAAGATGTGCGTAAATTGTATATGATGTTGCGTGGTTATTGTGTGGACATTGATTTATCTCATGCCTTGTTTAAACGTGCCAAAACCTTAAATCGTAGAATTGTGGCTCAACATATTACCAGTCGAAAGAGTGGCTTAGATTCGCTGTATTGGCATACGCCTGAACAGTTGGGGTTAAATGTGTTTTTGGGAGTGTAAGCGAAATGGAACATAAAAAAGTGTTGTTTGGTGAAATGAGCTTTGATGACCCAATGGCTTGTATTGATGCGTTTAATGCTCATATTGCAAGTTCAGAAAGTATTTTAGCTACATTGGTTGAGCGTTTTTCTGATGTCAATCACCCTGAAAATAAAATAATGAATGGCTTTTTGTATTCGTTGATGTTGCATTTGAGTTTTATTGGTGCATCTGGTGGGCATTTGTTTCATCATATCCAGCAATTGGAAAGCAAATTAAAGCAGATTCAAGGTATTGCTGAACAGGAGAAATTGTCATGATTACTGCTGAATTTACTTTAGCTGAACATGGTGTTTTAAAGTATGTTTTAGATTTAGAGCTGTGCAATGCGATAAAAAATGTGCAAAGTTCTTTGGGGACTGCTCAATATACAGCAGAAAGTAAACATCTTGATTGGTTAAAACAGGATATTGAATATTTAAATGTGGTTCAATCTCTATATGAGAAGTTACTTGGAACAATACCTGTTGGATTTGGGCTTGATAATTTAAAATTGCAAATTAATGCAGAGTTAAAAGTTTAAAAGAGAGTAATATGATGTCCAAACGTAAAAAATATATTGAAAAATATGCTCGTTTAGTGATGGCAAAATTAGACGGTTTAATCTGTTTACAAGATGATATTGCCAAAATTGCTGGTCAAAAGATGTGTAAATGTAAAACACTGGGGATAAATGGATTGCCTGACTTAAAGCAACGTTTTATTTGTTTTGCAGATGGTAATGTGCGTATCCTTATATGTGGTAAAAATAATGTGGTATATCAGCATTTTTTGGTAATTGATAATGAGTTGGAGCAACAATTACGCTCTTGTGCTTAAAATATTGACAATGGGTCAGAAAAACGCTATATTTTTCCATAATCAGTAATTGTACCTATATACCGTTTGAGTTATCTCAAGCGGTTTTTTTATGCCCCTGTTTTTTGAGCAAGAAATAGGGGCTTTTTTATGGATAGATAAAACACATGAAAAACGCTTACAGTCAATTAAATGTAACATCGATTGATGAAGCTGAACGCAAAATCTATGGTATTGCCACTACACCCAGCCCTGACCGTGCAGATGATATTGTCGAACCCAAAGGAGCAGTTTTTACTTTGCCAGTGCCTTTCCTTTGGCAACATAAACACGATAAACCGATAGG
The DNA here is from genome assembly GCA_041854545.1 of Acinetobacter sp. Taxonomy (GTDB): domain Bacteria; phylum Pseudomonadota; class Gammaproteobacteria; order Pseudomonadales; family Moraxellaceae; genus Acinetobacter. The sequence goes on from JBHACK010000155.1 coordinate 18,036, forward strand.
GCAAGTCATTGAAGCGAATGTGCAAGATGATGGTATTCATGTTGTGATTCAGCTTGCAGACCCTAACGAAATGCAATCAGAAACCTTGAAAGCTCGAATTATTGAAGCATGGGACAGTATTAAAAGTGGTTTAGTGCGTGGTTTATCCGTTGGCTTTAAGAGTATCGAAAGTAATAGCATTGATGGCACATGGGGTTATCGCTATGTGAAATGGGATTGGTACGAGTTATCAGCGGTAACAGTTCCTGCTAATCAAGAAGCAACCATTACTGCTATTAAGTCTTATGATGTTGCTCATAATTCCCCTGCTCCAATGCCTGAGCAACCACAACCTGTTGTTCATCTCACACAACAACAACTTGAAACTTTACTTGAAAAAGCAGTGATTCAAGCCTTACATAAGCGACTAAATCAATCTGAACCCCATCATGCTGTAAACCTAACACCCCCTAAAACTGGAGTAAAACTATGAATCTTGACCAACAAATTGCGACTTTACAAAACTCAATTCAAGCCAAAAATGCTGAAATTGTGAAATTGACAGGTGATTGCGTTGAAAAAGGTGTAACCCCTGACGATGAAACAGAGCAAAAAATTACAGCTTTGGAAAATGATATTGCAACTGTACAAAAAAGCCTAGACCGTCTGCTTGCTATTCAAGCATTACAAGCAAAATCACAAACCGCTACCCCTGTTCACGGTCAAACAGTTAATGATGGTGTGCAGACTGCTCAAGGCAGTATCATTGTAAAATCTAATTTACCAGCTGGTGTGGGCTTTGCTCAATTTGCTCGTGCCAAAATGCTTTCACAATTAGATGCGAAAAAAGGGCTTTATCGTTCACCTGTAGAAGTGGCTAAATCATTAAATTATGATGATGAAGTCATTCAATTTATTGAAAAAGCAGCTCAAGTCGCTAGTACAGGTAATGCAAGTGTTGGTTCTACTTTGATTGTGCAACAACGCCTTGCTAGTGAATTTATTGAAATGGTGCGTAATGCCACGATTTTTGACAAATTAAAAGGCTATCGTACTGTGCCTTTTAAAGTGAAAATTCCATCACAGCTAACAGGTGGCACAGCTAAATGGGTAGGTGAAGCTGAGAAAAAACCTTTAACCAATCCTACTTTTGGTGAAGTGGAAATTAAGGAACATAAACTTGCTGCCATTACTGTTTATACAGATGAACTCATTCGCAGTTCAGACCCAGCAGTTGATGTGCTGATTCGAGATGATTTAATTCATGCGTGTAAAAAGTTGATTGATGAAACATTCTTGGGTAGCCAAGAACAAAGTAATACAACGCCAATTGGTATGTTACATGGTGTTGAAGCAATTCAAAACACAGGAACAACAGCCAGTGCGTATGAAGCAGACTTGCTTAAATTGATTGAAGCCTTTTTGAAAGCCAATTTGTCATTAGATAATGCGTATTTTGTCATGTCTGAAACTCGTGCGGCTCAAATGGCATTATTACGAGATGCTTTGGGCAATACTTATTTTAATGGTATGAGTTTGCGTGGTGAACGTACTTTACTCGGTGTGCCAGTTGTAACATCGGAAACAGCAGGCAATAAAATTGCTTTATTGAAGATGTCAGAAATTTTAGTGGCTGAAGATGGTGCGATTGATGTCGCATATTCTGACCAAGCGACTTTAGTCGATGGCGATGTAACGCATAATTTGTGGCAAGAAAATAAATTTGCCGTGCGTGTTGAAAAATATATGACATGGGCAAAACGTCGTCCTATTGCATCAGCATGGATTAACTATGCAGGATAAGCCACTCTAATCACCAAACCCCTTAATTCATCGTAATTAAGGGGTTTTTCATGGAGAATATTATGCAAATTCAATATCTCAAAGACAGTCCACAAGGTAAAGCTGGAGAACTTGCAACAGTAACTGAAATAGAAGCTCGTGTATTAATTGCTCTTGGTCATGCGATTGTACATGATGATATGTCCCCTACTCTATCACCAAACACTTTACTAAATCTCAACGGTACACCTGTGATTGATGATTTTGGCAATGTGGTTGAGAAAACGCTTACGGACCTTGACCAAAGTTCATCATCTGAACCACAACCAAAGAAAAAACGCACCAAAAAGGACGTTTAATATGGCATTTCTTTCACGCTTTTTTAAACGTAAAGCTACACCAGTCTATAATCTTGCACTCAATCAAGGGTGGTTTTCGCTTGCTGAGCCATTTACAGGTGCATGGCAAACTGGACAAACGCTTAAGCGTGAAGATGTGTTACAGTTCCATGCTGTTTTTAGTTGTGTGAGTTTAATTGCTCAAGATGTAGCAAAATTGCCTTTAGAATTACGCCAAAAACAAGGCAATATTTGGCAAAAAATTGAAGATAAAAACTTTAAACTCTTAAAAAAACCGAATCATTATCAAACATTACAACAATTTATAGAATATTGGATAATATCAAAACTTACATATGGCAATACTTATGTTTTAAAAGTTCGAGATATTTTTAACGGTAAAATTGTAGGTTTACAAGTCTTAAATCCTGCTCTAGTTGTGCCTATGATAGATAATGCAGGAAATGTTTATTACCAGTTAAAGCTAGATTATTTAAATCAGGTCAATGATATTATTTTACCTGAATCAGAAATTATTCACGATAGAATGAATTGTTTTTATCACCCATTGGTCGGTTTAAGTCCGATTAGTGCGTGTGCATTATCAGCCAATCATGGTTTATCTATTCAACATAATGCTAAAAATTTCTTTGAAAATATGAGCCGTCCAAGCGGTATGCTTGTTGCTCCAACTGCAATAGATGATGACACGGCACAAAGTATTCGTAAACGCTGGCAAGAGAATTATTCACAAGGCAATTATGGTCGCACGGCAATTATGGGCAATGACATTAAATATGTGCCTTTAAATATTTCAGCTAGTGATTCTCAATTATTAGAACAACTCAAATTAAGTGCTGAAGTGGTCTGCTCTGTTTTTCGTGTACCAGCATTTAAAATAGGCTTAGTTGGATTAACACAGGGTGTTAAAGCTGAAACTTTAAATGAAATTTATTATACCGATTGCTTACAGCCTTATATTGAAGCGATTGAAAATTTACTTGATGAACATTTAAATCTAGCTGAATTTCGTTATGAAGTCTTTTTTGATTTAGATAATTTAATTCGTATGGATTCTTTATCTAAAATTGAATTTTATGAGAAAGGCGTTAAAAGCGGTATTTTATCGCCTAATGAAGCTCGTGCCAAATTCAATTATGCCCCTGTTGCTGGGGGTGATACCCCTTATATGCAACAGCAGAATTTTAGTCTTGAAGCCTTGTCTAAACGAGATAGTACCGATAACCCTTTTGATAAAACTCAAAAACAGGGGGAAACATCATGAGTTTAAAAGTGCAAGATGTGGCTCGCCATTTACGCTATGAACCTAAAGATGCTGATATGCAATATTTGCAGTATTTGCTTGATGTGAGTATTCAGGCGGTACAAGATTATGTAATGCCTGAAAAGTTTGATTTAGAAAACAGAACTCAACAACACGCTATTTTATTGCTTTGTGGTTATTATGACAGTTTTCGCAATGCTGAAAAGGATATGCCAAGCGATTATGGTCGTTTACCGCAACAAGTTCGAGCATTATTGGCGAAATATTATAGCCCTATTGTACATTAAGGTAGGCAAAATGTTAGCAGGTCAATTACGAAATCGTATCATTATTCAGAAACAAACGATTGAGCTAAATCGTGAAACTGGCGACCGTGAGCGTGTATTTAAAGATATTGCGACTGTATCAGCCAAAATTAGCCCTGTATCGGTGCATGATTTTGTGGCAAGTCAAGGTGAGCAATATCAAGTCAATACACGCATTACTATACGTTATCGTGCTGATATTGATACAGAATGCCGTATTTATTACCCTGCACGCAAACAATATTACCGTATTGTAGGAGTATTGGCTGACAATAAAACTGGCAATGATTATTTATCATTGGCATGTGAAAGCGGAACATATCAATGGTCAGATGTGGAGAATAAACATGAGTAAAATTCAAGGTTTGCCACAAGTATTAAGAAATTTTCATACTTTGGCTGATAATATGAAGAAAAAACACGCACGAAAAGCCAGCCGTAAAGCCATGCGTAGTGTACAAAAAACGGCTAAAGAGAATGCCAAAAGGATTGATGACCCTGAAACTGCTGAAAAAATCTATCAGAATATTGCTATTCGTGCAGGGCGTAGCCGTAACCGCAATGCTATTGTTACTCGTGTAGGGGTGTTGGGCGGTGCTAAAGCTCCAGCAAAAAAAGTTGGAGAATTACAGGGAAAAGGCAAACAAAACCGTGGTGGAGATACCTATTATTGGCGTTTTGTGGAATTTGGTACAGCTCGTACAAAAGCAAAACCTTTTATGCGACCTGCTTTGGCTCAAAATGCAGACAGGGTAGGTAATGAATTTGCTGATGAATTGGCACGCAATATCCAAGGAGATATTCAATGATTGTCATTCCACTTTATCAACTTTGTGAACAAGATAAAACGCTTTCTGCTCTATTATCTGATTCTATAGGCTTGAAAGTGAGTGAGTTTTCATCTGAATTATTTAAAAATCCCCCATTTGTTGCATGGCAAATTTTGCATGGTGAAGCCGAACAGTATCTCAATGATGTTAGCGATATGGACGATGTTGCAGTACAGATTGATGTTTATGCTAAAAAACGTGCTGATGCTCGTATGATTGCTCAACAATTGCGTAAAGTATTGTTTGAACATTGCTATATTGAGCGATTTACAGGTACAGAGCAAGATTTTGAAACAAATTTATGGCGTGTTAGTGTAGATACACGCTGGCATGAAGAGCCACACTTTTTATTGGGTGATGAATAATTTCATCGATATTCAACAAGCGACTAAATCAGTCGCTTTTTTTATGGAGTAATTCTGTATGGCACGACGTACACAAGGTACAAGTATTTGGGCTGTAGTTCCAAATAAAACACAAGTGGGCAAAGTTGAATTGTTGAAAATTGAGTGTGCTTTAAACTTTAAAGCTGGTACAGACACACAAGAAAAACATGATACAACTTGCTTAGAAAATGAAGGTAGCAAAACCTATGAAGCTGGTATTAGCGATACTGGTCAAGCAACGTTTGATTTGAACTTGGACCCTAAAAAACCATCTCATGTTCGTTTATATGAGCTGTCAAAGTCAGGTGAAACGGTAGAATGGATTGTAGGCTGGGCTGGAGCTAAAAAAGGCACGATGAGTACGGTTGTACCTAGCTTAGATGTTGGTACAGGTGCAATTACTTTACCGCAGGGTCGTAGCTGGAACAAATTCAAGGGCTATGTGGAGCAATTCCCATTTGATTTTGACAGTAATTCATTGGTCAAATGTAGCGTGTCTATTCAACGTAATACTGCTGTTGAATGGATTCCTGAAACGACAACAACCTAATGAAATTAGAAAAGCCTTGTTTAAGGCTTTTCTTTTTGGAGAACTTATCATGAAAAAATTTGCTTTAGACGAAATTAAACAAGGTGCTTTGCTTGCAATTCCTACAGCTGAAACATTGGAATTTATTTTACATGGTGAAAAGGTTGCGGTTGATGTGCATATTGCTCAATTGTCTTATGCCCAAACATCATCATACTATCAAGCTATGCAAAAAGGCGAATTAGAAAGCGTTGCCCCTGAATGGGTGGCAAAATCATTGGTTGATGAAAAAGGGGAAACTTTATTTACCGTTCAAGATGTCAAAGAAAAATTTAGCCGTAGCTTATTGGATAGTGCTATTGAACGCATTCTTAAGCTGAATGTGTTAGATAAAGAAACCCTTGATGAAGATGGAGAAGATGAAAAAAAGAGCGAATCTTAATCACGGAAGATGAACACTTTTGGCTAGAACTGGTGCTAAATGGTGTTGGTGGTCGTAGTATTGTTGAAGCTAAGCACCAGTTAAGCTATAAAGAAGTATTGCTATGGAAAGCCTATTATGAACGTTATGGCTCTTTGAATGTGAATAGACGTTTACAATGTGAATTAGCAGAGATTAAAGCAATGTTTGCAACTAAATTAGGTGTAGAAAATGTTGATATATATGATTTTATGCCAAATGAAGATGCTCCACTTATTAGCTTTGATGAAATGAAACAACAGTATCAACAGGGGTAAAAAAATGTCAAAACATCTTGGTACATTAACACTTGATTTAGTCGCCAATATTGGACGTTATCTTGAACCCTTAAATCGTGCTGAACGAAAAACACAACAAACAGCTCAACACGTTAGCCAACAGTTTAAAGAAATTACCCATGCCACAACCGAAATGCAAAGTAGTTTACAGCGGTTAGAATTTGCTTTTGGTGGTGTGATGGGTTATATGTCAGCTCAACAACTTGTTTCTTATGCTGATGGCTATGTACAGCTCAACAATAAACTCAAATTGGTTACTCAAAGTGAACAACAATTACAAACAGCTCTAAATGATACTTTTAAAATTGCTCAAGAAACAGCATCTACATGGTCAAGTGTAAATGAAATTTATACAAAATTTGCCCAAAACCAAGAAAAACTAAAACTTACACAACAAGAAGTTGCTGACATCACCAAAACAGTTGCTAAGGCAGTCAGTATGTCAGGTGCATCTGCTCTTGCAGCAGATGCTGCTTTAATGCAATTTGGGCAAGCATTAAATACAGGTGTTTTGCGTGGTGATGAACTTAGGTCTGTGATGGAACAAACCCCTGCTTTAGCCAAAGCTATTGCAGATGGTTTAGGTGTTGCTGTAGGGGACTTAAAACGATTAGGTGAAGAAGGAAAAATTACAACTGAATATATGGTTGCGGCACTCCAAAAAGTTGCTCCACAAGTCGAAAAAGAGTATGCAAAAACTGCAACAACAATTAGCGAATCTTTTAACCGTGTAAATAACGAAATCACAAAATTAATTGGAAAACTTGACCAAACTTATGGTGTTTCAAATAAAGCTGTATCAGGTATTACATTGTTATCTGAAAATATGGATAAACTAGCTGCTCTTTTGGGTTTAGGAGCTGCAGCCATGATGAGTCGTTATACAGGTGCTATAGTAGCATCTATGGTTGCTGGCTATCAACAAATTCAACAATTAAGAGAAAAATATGTTCAGCAACGTATTAATATTGAACAAGAAATTAGAGAATCTCAATCTAAAATAGCAAATGCTCAAGCAACTTTAGTTGCATTAAATGCTGAAAAAGCATTAGAAGTAGAACGTCTAAAGGCTCAAATAAACCAAGCTGGACGTATTGCAACAGCAACTCGTATGGCTGAACTAAAGCGTATTGAAACACAAGTAACAGCTGAATTAGCTGTTGCTAATAACGCTTTAGCAGTAGCTCAAGGAAAGGTAGTTACAACAACTACTTTATTGGGAAATGCAGGGCGTTCGTTAGTTGGTATGCTTGGTGGTTCTGTAGGTTTGGGAATTACATTAGCAACGATTGCTGGTGGTTATCTTATGATGAAAAAATCAACAGATGATGCAACACAATCACTTAACTTACAACATAAAACTGTTGCTCAATTAACTGAAGAATTTAAAAAACTAACAGATTCTCAAAAACGCCAAGTTATTCAACAACAAACTGAACAACTCACTAAACACACACAAGAATTAAAAGAACATCAATCTGCATTGATGGGAGTTGTAAGAGAAATTCAACGTAAAAATGAAGTTACTGGACAAGATGGAGTTATTTTAGATACTGCTTTAAGAAATTATCGACAAGGTAAAATTGATATTGAAACTTTTGGTAGTATTGTTTCCAGTTTAAGTTATAAAAGTGAAGAATGGAAAAATAAACTTAATGACCAAGTAGTTGCTACATCTAAAGCAACTGAACAGGTCAAATTTTCCAATGATGTATTAAATACTTATAAAGATAAAGCTAGAGAAGCCAGTAACAGCTCAAATGCTTTTGCTAAATCAACTCATGATGTTGCCAATAAAGCTAAAACTGCTCAAGGTCAGATTTTAGGTTTAGCCAATGCCTATGCCCATTTATCACAAAAACAGCAAGAAGCATTAGGCAAGATTCAAACTGATGTAGATTATTCAAAATATGTGCAAGGCTTGGTAGCTGAAGGATTCCCTTTGGAAAAAGCAAAGATTTATGCAGATTATCGACAAGAAAGTATAGGTTTTTCCAACTCTGTATATCTAAGAGATGAAGAAAAAATATTACTGGATAAAAAATATCAGGCTACTTTAGCCAATCAAAAACTAGAAGAGCAAAAAAAAGCACAAGAAGAAAAAAAGCGTCAAAAGACTAAAGAGCAAAAGAAAAAATATGAACCGCCTAAAATTCCTGATGATGTAAAAAAATCGATTTTATGGGGTGCAAATGAATTGGGTATTAATCCAAACTATCTTGCATCTGTTATCTCTTTTGAAACTGGTAAAACTTTTAGTACAAATGCTCGACACCCTAAGACTTCAGCAACTGGATTAATTCAGTTTATGGAAGATGCAGACGGTAAGTATGATGGTAAATATTATGGTATGACAAGAAATCAGTTTGGTGCATTACCACCGATGGAACAAATGGAATACGTTGTTAAATTTTTAAGAATGAAAGGTGTAAAGCCAAATGCAAGTTTAGGGAAAATATATGATGCTGTTACAGGTACTGGTTATAGAGATATTCCAAAATATAACAAAAAGGGAGAACGAGTTGACCCATACCATTTAAATAGAGTTTGGGACGCAAATAAAGATGGTTATATTGCCCCTGGTGAATCTGTTACATCAGGTGCATTTAAACAACATATGCATAATTGGTTTCCAAATGGAGTTGATAACGTTGAGCTGGGGGAAGCTCAAGCTGATATTGCCAAAATCCATGAACGTACAGAAAAAGAAGCATTACAAAAACAAGAAGAAATTAACCAAAAAAGAGAACAACTCATTTATGATATGATGTCCCCTATTCAACAAATTCAAGAACGTATGCGTAAACAGTTAGAAGAAATGGGAACTTTAGGTTTAGATTATCAAACACAATTTAAACCCTATTTAGAACAAATTGAACGTAATGCACAAATGGAAATTAATTTACTAGAATATACAAATAAAACTAAACTGAATCATTTATCTGATTTTTTAAAAACAGAAAAACAGCTACTAAAAGAAAAATATGAAGATGATGTTTTTCGTACCCAAAATAATAAAGAATTAACTAATGATGAAATTCAGTATGCATTAAGTTTGATTAAATATAGATATGATTATGAATTGCAAAAAATAGAAGACGTTGAAAAAGAACGTATAAAACAAGTGGGGAATATGATTTTAGATATGAACGATATTATGCCTAATTTAATTGATTTAAAGGCTCAACGAAATATGTCGCCTATTGAATATCAACGTTGGAAAACTCAAAATCAATTTGAAGCAGATACATTAAATGCTTATGGCACATTTAATCAAGTTAAAGATGAAATTAATAAAAAAAATGAAAATGGATTTTATGAAATTGCTGATGAACAGAAACGCTATCAACTTATACAAGAAGCTGAAAGACAACATCAACAAACCTTATTAAATATTCGTGAACAATACCGTATTTTAGGTAAAGATTTAGACCGTCAAGAATATGAAAGTAAAATGCAAATGTATCAATCTATGCTTGGTCAAGCAGGGCAAGTATGGGGAACGATGACTGAAATGGTAAAAAATTCAGCAGGTGAAAATAGTAGAGCTTACAAGGCAATGTTCTTAGTTCAACAAAGTATTGCTATTGGACAAGCTATCATTAATACAGAATTAGCAGCAACTCGTGCAATTGCTGAAGGTGGTCCATACGCTGGCCCCGCTTTAGCGGCTGCAACTAGGGCTATGGGTTATATTTCTGTTGGATTAATTGCCAGCCAAACTTTAAGTGGTATGGCCCATAGTGGGATTGATAACATTCCACAAGAAGGCACATGGTTATTAGATAAAGGTGAACGTGTTCTCTCTCCACGGCAAAATGCTGATTTAACAAAATTTTTAAGAAATCAAAATCAGACATCATCACAACCTATTACCATTAATATTGTGGTCAATAGTTCAGATAGTACAGTTTCAGGTGATGGCACACAAGACCAAAAATTACTAGGTGAAAGTATTGCCAATGCCGTTCGAGCTGTCATCATCAAAGAGCAACGCCAAGGCGGTTTGTTAAATCGGAGTTAATGTATGAAAAAGTTTACGTTTAAACAAGATTTAGCCAATAGCGATATATCAACTCATTTTAATACTCAAAGTACAGCGTTTGGTGATGGCTATGAACAACATATCAGCGTTGGCATGCGTAACAGAAAAAATACCATCAATTATCAAAGAACGGCTAAACGTGAAAAAATCGTAGAAATTAAAAACTTTTTTGATGAACATAAAGGGGCTAAACCCTTTTTGTACTCTACCCTACTTGATGGTGAAATTCAGGTGATTACTGGTGAGTACCAAATCAGTAATTTAGGTGGTGATATTTTTCGGATTACTACAACTTTTACACAAGTGTTTTATCCATAAAGCACAATGTTTAAGCAACGCCCCTTGATGGGGCTTTATTTTTTGGAGAATGTTTTATGAAAACATTAACAGCTTTGGAGCTGAGCGTATTATCTGCATTTTCAATGCACGTTCAGCAAATGCAACAAAATCATGGTGATGAAGCTAGCACCATCAAAATTGAATATGACTATGAATCAGGTGATTTTGATGTTGTAACCAATAAACAAGATACCACTCGCCGCCGCCGTATTTCCAAGTTGATTGCTGATGTAGTTACCTGGGCTAATTCACAATTAGACCAATTGGAATATGTTCACCAAAAGCATATTAAAAAAATGGTATGCCATTATGAAAATGGTGTGTTTGGGCTTGATTTGTCTTTTGATGAAGAATCAGTAACAACTGATGAAGTTTCTGTAGAAAATCAGGGGTAATTTTTAAAATAATCTATAAATAACGCTATCAAATTGGTAGCGTTATTTGTTTTTAGGTGAATCATGTTAAGTGCAGACTTTCAAAAGCTCTATGTTGATGGATTAATTACACTCTATGAACTTGATGCCCAAACACTTGGAGCAGGTATTTTACGCTTTCATGGTCATGCTCAAGCTGATGTGATTGTATGGCAAGGTCATGAATATAGCCCTTTATCAATTAAAGTAAGCGGTTTAGAACGTCGTTCAGATGGTAAAGCATCTATGCCTACTCTGACTATTGCCAATATCATTAATGGCATTCATGGCGGTGTATCAGCATTATGTTATCAATTCTCTGATTTTATTGATGCACGCCTAAAGATTATGACCACAACTTTACAGTATTTAGATGCTGTCAATTTTGAACAGGGAAATCCAAATGCAAGTAATGAATGCCAAGTGCAAACATGGTTTATTCAACAAAAAACATCGGAAAATGCTCAACAAGTTACTTTTGAATTAAGTAATCCTATTGATTTTCAGGGGCGTAAATTACCAATCCGACAAATTACCAATTTATGCCATTGGTGCATGATGGGCAATTATCGTGGTGAACAATGTGGCTATATTGGTACAGCCATGTTTAATGAACAAAATCAGCCAGTAACTGACCCTACACTTGATAAGTGTAATGGTCGTTTAAGTGGTTGTGAAGCTCGTAATAATGTTACTCGTTTTGGTGGTTTTCCAGCAAGTAGTTTGTTATAAGGTGAATAATATGCAATTATCCCATAAAATCAAGCAAGATATTTTATTTCATGCTGAACAATGTTACCCAAATGAATGTTGTGGTTTAATTGTTGGTAATGAATATTATCCCTGCTCTAATATTGCCAAAGATAAAAATCAATTTGAAATTAATCCTAAAGATTGGGCAAAAGCTGAAGATTATGCCTATAAAAAACAAACAACAATTAATGCAATTGTTCATTCACACCCTGATGCCACAACTAAAGCTAGCGATATAGATTTAATGCAAATTGAATTACATGGTTTACCATGGGTGATTGTAAGTTATTCTGAATTAGAATTTGCTGATGAATCAGATTTTGCAGTTTATTATCCATGTGGTTATCAAGCTCCATTATTAGGGCGTAATTATTATCATGGGATTCAAGATTGTTATTCGATAGTTCGAGATTTTTACCAACGTGAATTAAATATTAGTTTACATGATTTTAAAAGAGATGATACTTGGTGGGAAAATAAAAACAGTCCATCATTATATATGGAAAATTTTAAACAAGAAGGATTTTTTGAACTTGATAAAAATCAAAGTTTACATTATGGCGATATTATTTTATGTCGAGTAGGACGTACTGAACATATTAATCATGCTCTGATATGGCTTGGTGAACATGGTCATTTTAAATCTGAATCAACAGAACCATGTACAGGTAATATGTTGATTTTACATCACCCTTACGGTCGCAAGTCAATTCGTGAAATCTATGGTTATTACTGGCAACAACGCACTGCTTTAATTATACGTCATCAAAACTTTTTAGAGAAAACAACATGAAGACAATTAAATTATATGGCGTATTAGCCAAAAAATTTGGTAAAGAATTTCGTTTTGATGTGGCAAGCCCAAGAGAAGCCGTAAGAGCTTTATCAGCTCAGTTACAAGGATTTGAAACTTTTATGCTTACAGCTCATGAACACGGATTAACTTTTGCAGTTTTCAACGATAAGCATAATATTGATGAAACACAAATTGATATGAATACACAAGCTGACATTATCAAAATTGTACCTAAAGTTATTGGAGCTGGTGGCAAAGTACAGACAATCTTAGGGGCTGTGTTGGTCGTTGTTGGTGCAGTTGTTGGTGTTTTAACAAGTTGGACTGGTGTAGGTCTTGCTGTTGGTGGTGCGTTAATTGGTGCAGGTGTTGGTTTAATGGTAGGCGGTATTGCTCAAATGATGATGCCTAAAACTAATGCTGAAGACCAAAACCAAGATGGAAACCGTGCCAATAAAGGTTTTGGTGGTGCAGTTACAACTGTTGCTCAGGGAAACCCTGTGCCTGTGTTGCGTGGTCGCTACATTATGGGCGGTTTCATTGTAAATGCTGGGCAATATGCTGAAGATGTACTTTAAAATTTAGGAGAGATTGTATGAAAGTTCTATCAATTATTGGAGCAAAAAAAGGTTCAGGACAGCCACGCAAACCCAATATAGCCCCTGATTCTGCTCAGTCTAAAACTCGCATTAAAATCATGTATGGGTTATCTGAAGGTGAGATTTTAGGCTTAGTTGATGGAGCAAAATCAATCTTTTTAGAAGATACCCCATTACAGGCTGAAAATGGCTCAATGAACTTTGAAAATGTACATTGGCAATTCCGACATGGAACAAATGACCAAGAATACATTTCAGGTTTTGAAGCAATTAGTAGTGAAGTTGCTGTAGGTGTAGAGCTTAAACAAAACCGTGCATGGGTGAAAAGTTTTACAACTTTAGAAATTGATGCGGTCATTGTGCGTTTACGTTTTGGAGCATTGCGTACAACCAATGCAGAAAATGGTGATGTTACAGGTGCAACAGTTGAATATGCAATTGACATCATGACTGATGGCACAGCATGGGTACAATATGGAAAATATAAAGTATCGGATAAAACATCTGCAAACTATGAACGCTCTCACCGAGTAGATTTGCCTAGAGCTGAACAAGGCTGGCAAATTCGAGTAAGACGTTTAACAGCTGATACAAATAACGATTATTTAAGCGATAAATCATACATTCAAGCCTATACTGAAGTAATTGATGCCAAACTTGCTTATCCAAATACTGCCCTACTCTCTTTAGAATATGATGCTGAAACTTTCTCTAATGTAGCGAAAATGTCTGTTGAGTGTTTTGGCGTGAAAATCAAAGTGCCATCAAATTATGATGCTGTTTCACGGCAATATCATGGGCTTTGGGACGGTACTTTTAAACTAGAATATACAAACAATCCAGCATGGCATTTTTATGATGCTTGTATCAATAAACGCTATGCGTTGGGAGATAAAATAGATTCTAGCATGATTGACAAATGGTCGATTTATCGACTTGGTCAGTATTGTGATGAAATGGTCAGTGATGGTAAAGGCGGTGTAGAACCACGTTTTACGCTCAATGTCTATGAGCAAAGCCAAGATGATGCGTGGAGTGTGTTATCTAAAATGGCTGGAGCATTTAGGGCGTATATCTACTGGGACGGTCAAGCGATTGTGTGCGATGCAGATATGCCACAAGAAACATACTTTACTTACACTCATGCAAATGTTATTGATGGGCATTTTGAGCGTTCAGGTACAGCAGGTTATGCACGCCATACAGTCGCTAAAGTAGCATGGAATAATCCACAAAACCACTATAAAACTGAATATGTCATGGTTCGAGATGAACAAGCCATTGCAAAATCAGGCATTAAAATTATAGATATTCAAGCATACGGCTGTACCAGTGAAGCACAAGCTCAACGTGCAGGATTATGGGCCTTAAAATCAGAACAATTAGAAACACAAACTATTACATTTAAAGTTGGTTTAGATGGCTATATCCCACAACCAGGGAAAGTAATAGAAGTTGCAGACCCTATTTTTGCTGGTCGAGCTAATGGTGGACGTGTTGCTCATGTGCAAGGTACACAAATTACATTAGATAGAGATGATGTTATTTGTCAAGCTGGAGACCGTTTAATCATCAATTCAAATCAAGGCAAGGCTCAAACACGCATAATTCAATCTATTGATGGACGTGTTATTACAGTTGTTGCCCCATTTGATGATATTTCAGCTGAACATATTTGGGTAATTGATGCTCAAGACTTAGCAACCATGAAATATCGTGTAGTCAGTATTACACAAGATGAAAATCATCAATTTACAATTACTGGGCTTGAATATAATCCTAAAAAATATGATGCGATTGATTATGGTACGGTGATTGATACACGACCTACTACTCTCATTAATTCAATGATTCAACCTGCTGTTGAGCGTGTGGACATTAACACAACACACATGGTACAACAAGGACTGAATATTGCGACAATGGTCATTTCATTTCCACAGGTCAAGGGTGCAACTAAGTATCTTGTTGAATGGAAAAAAGATGATGGAAATTGGATTAAATTACCTATGACAGGGACAAATAGCGTTGAAGTTCAGGGAATTTATGATGGTCATTATCAAGCTCGTGTAACAGCTATTTCAGCTTTTGATATGGCAAGCCTTGCAACTTATTCAGCAGTAACACAGCTTAAGGGGAAAACAGGAAAACCGCCAAAACTTGCTAAATTAGCCGTTACAGGTACACTTTTTGGCATGAAATTGGACTGGGTCTTTGCTAGTAAATCAGATGATACTGCCTATACTGAAATCCAAGTATCACCTGATAGCCGTGCTAATATTGCCACGCTTGGACAATTTGCCTACCCTACCGATACGCATCAAATTCAAGGCTTACAAGGCAATCTTACTCAATTTTACCGTGCAAGAATTGTAGATAAGCTGGGTAATGAAAGTGATTGGACTGATTGGACAAGTGGTACAACATCTGCTGACCCACAAGCAATATTAGATGTTTTGGAAGGTCAAATTAGTGAATCATTACTTGACCAAGTATTGGCTGGCAAATTAGATACTATGCAAGGTGATATTACAGCTAATGCAGTTCAAATTTCTGCTGAAACGACAGCTCGTACACAAGCCATTGCTAATGAAGCAAGAATACGGGCAAATGCCATTACTGCTGAAGCAAATAACCGAACAACAGCAATTACCAATGCTATTCGTGCAGAAACCACCAATAGAACAACGGCTATTAATAATGAAGTAACAAATTTAACTCGTGCTATTACAACTGAAACAACAGCTCGTACACAAGCGATTAATACTGCTATTTTAAGTGAAGTAAGCAACCGAACAACAGCGATTACCAATGCTATTCGTGCAGAAACCGCTAATAGAACAACTGCTATCAATAATGAAGTAGCAAATTTAACTCGTGCTATTACAACTGAAACAACAGCTCGTACACACGCTATTCAATCTGAAATTACTGCTAGAACAACTGCTCTATCTAATGAATCTAAAGCAAGAACAGCCGAAATTACAACAAAAGCCAATGAATTAAGAACATCATTGACTACACAAATTACATCTTTACAAGATGGATTAACTCAAGAAATTCAACAACGAAAAGATGGGGATAATAGCACGATTTCAGCATTAAATGCCTATAAACTCAGCAATGATAATACAGTTGCTACAGTATTACAAAAAGCTGAATCATCAATTGGTTTGAATAATGCTCAATCACAACAAATCACTGCTTTACAAAATAGCCTAAATACGACTAACACAAATCTAAATACAAAAGCTGATTCTAGTGCATTAACCACATTGGATAGCAAAGTAACCACATTAAACAATACTGTAACCAGCCAAGGAAACTCTATTACTCAGCTGAATAATAATTTAACAGCTACCAATGCCAATGTCGCTAAAAAGGCTGATACAACTGCATTAAATAGTTTAACCACAACAGTAACGAATCAAGGCAATAATATTACAGCTCAAGGCAATAAATTAACTCAACTTGAAAATAGCCTAAATACAACCAATACAAACTTAAATACAAAAGCTGATTCTAGTGCATTAACTGCATTGGATAGCAAAGTAACCACATTAAATAATACTGTAACCAGCCAAGGAAACTCTATTACTCAGCTGAATAATAATTTAACAGCAATCAATGCCAATGTCGCTAAAAAGGCTGATACAACCGCATTAAATAGCTTGACCACAACAGTAACGAATCAAGGCAATAATATTACGGCTCAGGGCAATAAATTAACCCAACTTGAAAATAGCCTAAATACAACCAATACAAACTTAAATACAAAAGCTGATTCTAGTGCATTAACTGCATTGGATAGCAAAGTAACTACATTAAACAATACCGTAACCAGCCAAGGAAATTCTATTACTCAGCTGAATAATAATTTAAAAGCAACAAATAACAACTTGTCACAAAAAGCTGATTCTTCAGCTTTAACTGCTTTAAATAATAATATTACTGCTTTAAATGGTACATTGATAAGTCAAGCAAATCAAATTATTCAATTGACAGCTAATATCACACAAGCACTACAAGCAATTACCGTTACAGATACTCGTAATGATAATCAACCACCTAATTGGTATTGGACAAATCATAAGAGACGTATTGTTAATGAATTTAAATTTGCAAATGTACTTGGTTTAAATAATTTTGGTGGTTTTGTAAACCTTGAAACAAGGGTATATTATCCTGACCCTTCAGGTGGTGCTATTATTCAAACTGCATATCATGCAACAGACCCTAAAAAATATGTTCAACGTAATAGCATAGGGAGTGGAGCTACTGCTACATGGTCAGAATGGAAACAACCTTTTGCACAACTAAGTGATGAATTTACAGCCAAAATTACAGAAGAACGAAATGCTAGAACTACAGCTGATTCTGCTCAAGCAACTCAAATTACACAACTTACAAGTAGCATCAATACTGTTGATAGCAAAGTTTCATGGCAAACATTATCAACAGTTCAAGATTTAAATAACATGAAGACACAAGGGAGATTCTTCATTACAGCAACGTCTAATACAAATGCACCAGTTGCAAATTGGATTTATGTTGAAGTAGATGTGGCAAATTCAGCACGCATTAAACAAACTGTATGGGCTGATAACTCACCTAAGAATGTTTATATGCGTATATTTGCAAATCCAACATGGACTGCATGGGAAAAGATTAGTAACACTAATGATTTGTCAGCACTATCTTCAACTATCACAAATACATATGCAACAAAAACAGAGTTAAATACAACAAAATCAAGTTTAACTAATATTTTAAATAGCAAAGTAAATAGTATAGATTTGTCAAATGCTGTACATTCAATAAATACTAATATTACAAACTTAAATAATACACAAATATCACAAGCAAACCAATTAACTAATCTAATTACAAGATTAGATAGTAACAACTTATGCTTAAATCCAAGCATGAAAGACGATAATACAGGTTGGTCAAGTACAGCTATTAGAACTTTAATAAATAATGAGTATGTTATTGAATTAACTAATCGTGATGCTTATTACACATCGCCTTATGTTACTACTGCCAATCAAGGTGATAAATTCTTTTTTAGAGCCAAATTAAAAGTTAAGGATTCCACTCATCGAATGCGAGTTGGTTTAAGTGGTCTTTATTCTTCTAATAATGGTGCATTTTGGTTACTATCTTTTGTAACAACTCCAACTGAGGCAAATGATTGGATTGATGTTAATGGTTACCTAACAGTACCAGCTGATTTAAAAAATGTAAAACTTTGGTGTGGTAATGAAAAAGCAGCAAATACTGTTGGAAACTGGTATATTAAAGATGTTGTATTCCAGCGTTTAGATAATGCTGTAAATGGCTTAATTGATACAAAGGCTAATTCTAGTGCATTAACCGCATTGGATAGCAAAGTAACCACATTAAATAATACTGTAACCAGCCAAGGAAACTCTATTACTCAGCTGAATAATAATTTAACAGCGACTAATGCCAATGTCGCTAAAAAGGCTGATACAACCGTATTAAATGCGTTAAGTGCGACCGTAACACAACAAGGCTCAAATATCACCAGTCAATCACAGCAAATCACCAATTTACAAAATAGCTTAAATGCAACTAATACGACTATTGCAAGTAAAGCAAATACAAGTGCAGTAACCACATTACAAAGCCAAGTTAATACAATAAATGGTACAGTGAATGCTCACACAAACCAATTAACAACACTTAATACAACCGTTGGTTCTCATACAACATCAATTAACCAACAAATGCAAAGCATTAATGGTATATCAGCAGTACGAGCAGTTACGGTTGATAATAACGGTGTGATAAGTGGCTATGGTTTGATGTCAGAATTGCGAAATGGACGTGTTACCAGTCAATTTGGTGTAAATGCTGATACATTCTACATTGGTTCACCAAGTAATAATAAAAAGCCGTTTATTTTTAATTCTAGCCCTAGAATCATTGATGGTGTGCAATATCCAGCTGGAGCATGGATTAATAGTGCTTACATTGCCAATGCAACAATTAAGATGGCCCATATTGATAAAGCAAGTATTGGTAGTTTGTCAGCATTATCAGCAAACTTAGGAACACTTACAACAACTGATAGCCGTGGAACAATGACATATACAGGCTCTAAAATCGAGTTAAGAGATAGTCAAGGTCGTTTAGTTATGGAGCTTGGTTTAATATGAGTAGCAATATTGGCATTAAAATCTACAATCCTGCAAATGGCAAAACCATTTTTGATACAACGATTGGTATCACACGTCTAGTAGCGATATATCGCCCTGAAGATTTACGCCAATTTGAAAACAACCCAACAGACCATAAAATAGGACAAATTCCCCTGGACCCATCAATCATTAATGAAGGTGGAACTTATTTTATGTGGTGGACAAATGAAAATGAACCTGATGGGAGCTTTGCAACATCAGATGCTTATGAGTGCTATTATTACATCGAAAATAACACATTTTTTTATCGAAAAAATAATGAAGGTGATATTTTAAATATAGGGGTATTTTATGCCAGCAGGAATTAGAATTTTAGACCCTGTGCGTGAGTGTGAGCTAGTAAATACAAAGCATCAAACATTTATGCTTAGTTGTGTTGATTATGTTTCTATCGATACAAATAGTAATAGTGCTTTCAATACTGGCTACAATTATCTTAAGCCTGAACAAGGTCTTTTTAAGGGGTGTCATTCTCCATTAATTGTCTTACCATTGTATCATGTAAGTGAAGATAGAAGTCCAGTTATATTTAATACTGGTCAATTTAGAGAACTAAATAATGAGTATGATTCATTACAATTTAAAATATATGATTATGCTCCTACAAAAAGAACGTATCCTATATTTATCTTTGATATTCCAGCTGTAGGATTTAACTTTCTATCATATGAGAATGTTCCACATATTAAAATTTACAACCCTGAAACTGGTGATATTACATTTGATAGTAGATATTTACCATTAAATGTTGTTAGATTTATGGAAGAAGGTATTTTATTAGACCGCAATAGAGTATATGGTTATGCTGATTTAACTGGTGGTTTAGATAGTATTGAATACTCTACTTTAGCTCATGTTAGACGACCGCCATTTAATAATACTGGATATATTATTCATGATGATAAGGTAGAAAATATAACTGCACCACAATATATTTATGATATGGGTGGTATGTATAAAGATAGACCAATCCCTAATCATGGAAATAATCCTTATATTAAATTTTATAATTGGTATAGACCACATCTTTTAGTTGATTTAACAGAAATATTTAATGCTGGTTTAGTCCCACCTGAACTGAAACCAGTTCAATTTAAATAACAAACTGCTTAAAGCAGTTTTTTTTATGGAGTATTTATGCACGAAAATTTCTCAGCTATTGCAATGGCGATTAAATTAGTTGCTCTTATATTAGGAAGTATTCTTTGCCTAATTTTGAGTGGCGATATTGATAAAGATGGCAATATCAAAATTAATAGCAATGTTATTTTAAAATTCTGCTGTTCATTGGGTATTGGTCTATTCTTTGGAGAGTTCTTTATTGACCATTTGGATTGGGAGCATATGAATATCTATGCTCAATGTGCAATTTTAATGTCATTTGCAGTTTTTGGAATGTTAGTTTTGGGTGTTTTGTATCGTTCTATCCAACTAACTTTACAAGAAAAAACTTTTACAGAAATTGTTAATGAAATTAAAGAAACAATTAAAGCTATTTCAAAGTAGGTGAAATATGAAAAATGAGTTGAAATGGGTTGCCAATGCTCGTAAAAAAATTGGTGTATATGAAATTGTAGGTGAAAAGCACAATCCAGTTGTTTTAGCAATGTGGAAAGCTGGATTTAAGGCGATTGGTCAAAAATCATGGATTCATGATGATGAAACCCCTTGGTGTGGTGCATTTGTTGCAAGTGTAATGGCTGAATCAGGTTTAGCACATCATATTCCAAAACAGTTCCCACGAGCAAAATCATGGGAAACAGCAGGAACTGAATTGAAAGGACCTGCTTATGGTTGTATTGTTGTTTTTAGCCGTCGTGGTGGTGGTCATATAGGGATTGTTGTAGGTAAAGATGAAAAAGGTAATTTGATGGTGCTTGGCGGTAATCAAGCTAATGCAGTTAATATTAAGCCTTTCCCTAGACATCGAATTACAGCTTATCGTTGGTGTGGTACTCAAGTTAAACCAGCTATTCATCGTTATGCTTTACCTGTTCTAAAAAGTGATGGTAAATTAAGTACAAATGAAGCATAATATGATTTATTTTTGAGCATTATTAATTCAAATGTTTTAATAAGATTGCTCCAAATTTGCACCTTGAAACAATATAAATCATATAAGATTATGATTTATATTGTTTATATTCAATATTCCATCCCACCTGCCATTGGAGCAACCCAGATTTTTTGTTCAATCGGTTTATCAAATAAATCAGCAATCACCTGATGCCGTATCATCATGGTTTTATCCTTAAGTCAAAATAAGCGGTTACCAATACAAAAAAATTTGCCTTGCAAAAACAAGGCAAATTTTTATACCGTTTAAAGGGTGAAATTATTGGTCAATAATATCCGTTCCTTTTGGCGGTGTAAAGTTAAATGTTGCAGGTGCAATTTTAGCATTGACTTTCACTTGTTTAAATTTAATATGCGTGGTTTGCCCCATATTATCTTGTAAAACCATGTGATTTGGTGCTTTATTTGCTCCAAAGCTAATCGCTAAACTTTGAAATACGCCATCTTTATCTTTTGGATGTAAGACATAGTACATAATGCGTGCATCAGGTTGCGAAACTTTATAGGTCTGCATAATTTTTTTGGTATCACCTGATAATAATAATGCAGGAGTATTAGCGACTTGAGCATCTAACTTTTGACGAACAGCTTGTTTTAAATCAGGGTCATAAATCCAAACCGTTGAACCTGTGGTAATAATGGTTTGTTTTGCTGGTTTGTTGGTCTGCCAGTAAAATTTCCCTGGGCGTTCAACTTTCATTTCACCTGTAAAGGTTTGGTTCATTTGTTGTGTGGTTAAACTGCGTTGTTGTTTACCACTTTTACTATTGACAGCTGTGGTTTTTTGTTCAAAATCTGCGGTCATGCTGTTTAAACCGCTTAATAAATTGACTAATTGTTGTGTCGCTTGTTGCTCTGTTCCTGCAACGGTTGCTGTATTGGCATAGGTGAATGTTGGTAATACGGCAACACTTGTCATCACTGCCAATGCGATTGCTTTAGAAAATTTATTCATCGTTTTTTGCCTATGAGCTTAATTTGAGATGCGTTCATGTTACAAAGAAAATGATATGAAATCATCAAGAGAACATCAATTTTTTGTAGCATTATGCGATTGTTTGTCATTAAACGTCCATGTTTTATTCATAGATTGACTTAGAATGATACTTATTGAAGTGTCTGTAAAATTTCCATTAAGGTTGTTTTTGGATGTTCTGATTGTGTAATTGGACGACCAATGACCAAATGTGTTGAACCATCTAACATCGCTTGTTTTGGCGTTACAATACGTTTTTGGTCATCTTGATTTGAGCCAGCTGGACGAATCCCCGGTGTAACCAACACAAAATCTTGCCCTAAATCTTGACGTAAAATTTTAGCTTCTTGTGCAGAACACACGACTCCATCTAAACCACATTGTTGGGTTAATTTGGCTAAACGGCGAACGTGTTGTTGTGGTTCAACATCTAAGCCTACTTCTACTAAATCTGCACGCTCTAACGAAGTTAAAACAGTAACAGCGATAAGTTGTGTTGAATAATTACCTTTTTTTAGACGTTCTACACAAGTTTCCATCATCTTACGTCCGCCACTTGCATGAACATTGACCATCCATACGCCTAAATCTGCTGCTGCACAAACAGCTTGAGCCGTTGTATTTGGAATATCATGAAATTTTAAATCTAAAAAAACTTCAAAACCACGTTGTTGCAAGGTTTTTACAACATCTGCACCTGCATGAGTAAATAGTTCTTTCCCTACTTTTACACGGCATAAGGTTGGGTCAAGTTGGTCGGCAATGGCTAAGGCTTTCTCTTTGGTGTTGGCATCAAGGGCGACAATAATGCTCATGTTGGCTCTCTATCATTAAATTAAGACTAAAAATCAATAAATATTTTAAAAGCCCAAATTGGGCTTTTAAATAGAATGGTTACTTACGGCTGAGATTTTTGCTGAGATTGTGGTTCAGGTTGAGATTGAAGTTTATCCGCTTTTAATTCGGTAACTGTTTCATGTTCATTTAATTTTAAATACTCATGTTCTCGTGCATAATTTAACGCTTTAGTTGCTACTTCTTCCATTTGTGTGCGTTTGAGTAAATCAATTTCTTTGCGTAAACGTTTTAATTCCCAATGATTTTGGAAAACACGGAACATTTGTAAGCCTAATAGTAAACCAACCACAATACCTAACATCAAGGTTAAGAGTAATAATAACCCAAGACGCATCGCAGGAATTTGTGTAAAGACTAAATCAACAGAAGCTTCTGACCCATTAAGTAAAACTAATGCCATTGAATAACCAAACAACACGAGTAATACTAAAATTAAAACATAACGCATAACTTTTGCTCAAAATTAAGTGAATAAAAAGGGGCTATTAAATACGAGCGATTTTCACGACCATTTAACAGCCCCCACATTAACCATTTAAATGCTATTTTGCATCTAAATATGTCAATAATCAACGGTAATTTATTTTTTCTTTTTTGCTTTTGATTTTGCTGGTGCTTTTTGTTGAACAGATTGGTTCACCGCATCACGCAAAGCTTTCCCTGGTTTGAAATGTGGTACAGCTTTTGCGGTTACTTGTACACTATCACCTGTTTTTGGGTTACGACCTGTACGTGGTTCACGATGGTGTAAAGCAAAGCTACCAAAACCACGAATTTCAATGCGATTATCTGACGCTAAAGTATCAATCATTTGCTCAAGTAATAACTTCACCACGTCCTCTACCAAAGCCTCTGGCAAATGTGGATTTTTAAATGAAATACGTTCAATTAAATCAGATTTGTTTAACGCTTCATTGGTCATAGGTTTTTACCTCAATTATGTTTTTTAATCTCTATTACTATAATAACCTGTTTAAATACAAAAAGGTAGCGTATTTTTGAAAAAAAGCGATTTTCTTTACAGTTTTTTTTATAAAAATCTCGATAATAGTTTTATTTTCAATACATTATCCTATTTTTTATACAAATTACATTTTTTAACGTTTTAATGGATTTTTACATTTTTAGCGAATTTGTGATGTAGTGTACTTTTCAGTACGCCCACTACATCACAAATTCGCTATAGATAAAGACTTTTCAATGAATCAACTAAACTGTTAATATGTCATCGTTCCAACAGAATGCTTTAATTTGCACTCTTATTGTTACCCTGCTCTGGACTATTGCTTGTATCTTCTTTATCCCCCACGACAGTAGGATTTTGCTCATGTTCTGAATCAGTATCTTGAGCATCATCTTTAGCTTTAGAAACAGGTTTATCCTGCTCTTTTGTTTGAGTGTTTACAGGCGTTGCAGGTTGATATTCTTCTGGACGATGATAGTTTTGTTTGATTGGTGAGATAAATGTTTCTACACACTCTTTTACCAATTCTGGGCCACGATAAATTAAACCGCTGTATAATTGGACTAAGGTTGCACCTGCATCAATTTTAGCTTGAGCATCTGCCCCTGATAAAATTCCGCCAACCCCAATTAATGGGACACGACCTTGTAAAATCAAGGCAAATTGGCGTAAACATTCGGTACTACGCTCAAATACAGGCTCACCTGATAATCCGCCTTCTTCTTTACCATTCGGTAAATCTTCCACACCTTCTCTTGATAAAGTGGTATTGGTTACAATTAAACCATCAATATCATATTCTAATACTTGATTTGCAATAAATTCAATATCTTCCGAACTTAAATCAGGTGCAACTTTTAAAACTAATGGTACATAATGTTCATGTTCCATTGCTAACTGGACTTGCTTTTCACGCAATGCAGATAATAATTCGGTTAAAGCTGAACCTGTTTGCAAACTACGCAAATTTTTAGTATTTGGTGATGAAATATTCACCGTAACATAGGACGCATAATGATAGACTTTTTCTAAGCAGATTAAATAATCTTCTGTTGCTTTTTCAACTGGGGTATCTGCATTTTTACCAATATTAATGCCTAAAATCCCTTGATAGTTTGCTTTTTCAATATTTTCAATGAGTTTATCGACACCATCATTATTAAACCCCATACGGTTAATAATGGCATATGCTTCAGGAATACGGAATAAACGTGGTTTTGGGTTGCCTTGTTGTGCTCGTGGCGTTACAGTTCCAACTTCAATAAAACCAAAACCGAGTTCGGCTAAGGCATCAATATATTCACCATTTTTATCCAAGCCTGCTGCTAAGCCAACTGGATTTGGAAATTCCAGCCCTAAACAATTTACGGGGTGTTGTGGCACATTTTGTTGTACTAAACCAAAAGGTTCTGCCCATTTTAAGAAAGATAAGGTGAGATGGTGAGCTTTTTCAGCGTCCATTTTAAATAGCGTTGGGCGAATCGTTGAATACAATATCATAATCATTATCTCTTTAAAATTGATGACGATAGCCTATTGCTATCTTTTACTCTTTTGGCATTATAAAAGAATTAGATATGAATTACTAGGGCATA
>JBHACK010000156.1:0-8868 GCA_041854545.1 Acinetobacter sp.
AATCCATGCACGACGGTCAGCATAGGATTTAAATGCCGAAAACCATGATTTTTGAGATGCGGATTGATTCATGAAAAAACCTAAATAATAAAAATGGACAAAAATAAATAACTTAAGCTAAACTAAATATTTTGACCTAAATCATCTAAATATTGCAAGGAAAACCTGCATTTTAAATGTAAACAAATATTTAAGACAAAAAAATATCGCTGAACTTAGTCAGCGATATTTTAAGAAAAAAACGAAAGAATTAATTTTCATCTTTCGATTCAGGAGCAAGTTGAGCTTGACGTTTATTGTACGCAATCGAAGAGAATACTGCTGCAACAATAAAGGCAATCCCAATTAAACCTGTAAAGACTTCAGGCACATGACCGCCCGTCCCTGTATAAAGCATAATTGCTGCCAAAATACCAATCGCATACATCGCACCATGCTCAAGATAAATAAAGGCTTCCAACGTTCCTTTATCTACCAAATAAATGGTCATTGAACGCACAAAAATCGCACCAATCGCAAGACCTAACATAATCACCACAACGTCTGTAGTAATTGCAAAGGCACCAATCACACCATCAAAACTAAATGACGCATCTAGCACTTCTAAGTACAAGAAACCACCTAAACCAGCTTTCACGACATTACCTGATGCAGTCGAAGTTACTGAAGTCGTTGAATCATCTTCTTTATCAGTTTGGCTATTTTCTAATAAATGTCCAAGTGCTTGTACACCAACATAAATGACAATCCCCCAAACCCCTGCTAAAGCCACAACCAGCTTACTTTCTTCAGGAACAAAGCTGACCATCACCAATAACGCAACTAAAGCAGTAAATACAGAAATTGCAGGTACATTCGCCAAATCGGCTAAACGAGATTCTAACCAATGGAACCAATGGGTATCTTTACCATCATCAAACAAGAAGTTTAAAAATACCAATAATAAGAACATACCACCAAAAGCAGCAATTTCCGCATGATGTGCTAATAAACGGGCTGAATATTCTTTCGGGTCATTCAATGCCATATTAATGACCTCTAATGCTCCCATTTCAGCAGTAATTGCAACAATCACAATCGGGAAAATCAATCGCATACCAAAAACGGCAATCAAAATCCCCACAGTTAAGAATAATTTTTTCCAAAATTCGTCCCAACCACGCAAAATGGACGCATTGACGACCGCATTATCAAACGATAATGAAACTTCCATCACCGCCAAAATACTGGTTAAAAGCAATACCTTAAACATCGTCTGAATACCTGCTTGTGGGCCATGTGTATAGCCCCACCATGCAGATATACCGAGACAAATCACGGTAAATAAAATAGAGAAACGAAAATGTTTCATTAGATGCCTATCAGATAAAAGATAAATAAGGCATTATAATGGGTTTTAATGTAACAAAACGTTAATTTTATTAATCAAACTTATACACAGCCCGCTAAATAACATGATTTTAAACAACAAAGACCTTTTGCACCAAATACATATACAACAACGTCCCTACCGCAATCGACAAAAACATATTTTTCTTCCAAAAATGCAAGATAAGTACAACTGCACCTGCTAAAAACTCTGCAATACCATGATATTGTGAGAAAATGTCCACATTTTTATAACAATAAATCACCAACATTCCAAAAACAGACGCAGGCAATACCTTGCCTAAATATTGTACATAGGCAGGAATCGGTTTATGAGCAGGAAATGCCCAAAATGCAACCCAACGGCACAACTGTAACGCCAAAATCACAATAGCAATGGTTAAAATTTGATGCGTTAAATCCATTTTATTGCCCATCCTGTTGTTGCATTTTTAAGGTCAAGGTTTTACGCTGTAATGTCAGTAGCACTAAAATGCCTATCATGGCAGGGATTAAAAAATGTGTTTTACCAAATATTAGCAATGCTCCTAAGGTTACACCTAAACCAATTAAAGAGCTGATATGTGAAGATTCTTTCATCCATTGTTCCGCAAAAATCACTAAAAATAATGCGGTCATGGCAAATTCAGAACCTTTTAAATCAAAAGGTAATACTTCTGCTAAAAATGCTCCAATTCCTGCCCCACAGACCCAATACATTTGTAAAAATAAGGTTACAAATACCATATGCCAACTTTCATCGACATTGGGTGCAATTTTAGCCGAATAATTAATTGCAAAAGATTCATCGACTGTAGCGGAAATTAAATAATATTTTTTTGCTCCTGATTGATGATATTTTTCTAACATCGAAATCGCATAAAAAATTTGCCTTGCACTAATCATGATAATCATCAAAAAAGTGTACAAGGGGTTAAATGCCATCACCAACATCCCTGCTGCAATAAACTCCACTGACCCTGCAAAAATCAATAATGCCATCAAAATAGGATAAATAGGCTCAAAGCCTAATGCTCGCATATACACGCCATACGCTGTCCCTAAAAATAAAAAACCTGCCATAATTGGCAAACTTTGTTTAAAAGCAGAATGTATCGTTGCTGACCATGAAAATGCAGAAGATGATGAAGACATAACAAATCAAAATAAGCAAAACCTGTAGTCTAACTGAACTTAAAAAAATTAGACAAGCGATTCATCTTCTATTTTCATTGAATACATCAATTAATCTTTAAAAATTAAAATACTTTTACGATAAAACAACGACAAAAGGCGATAATCAGCTGAATAATCTCCAATCTAAAGCCAATACTACTTGACTTTATGCGGAATTTTAATCAAAATACGGCTTTAATTACTGGTTATAAAATGTATGACTGTTTACGATAGATTCATACAGACGATAACTCTCAAATCCATTACATTTCAAGGAGTCTAAGAGTGGCGAACTCTGCTCAAGCTAAAAAACGTGCACGTCAAAACGTCAAAGCACGTCGCCATAACGCAAGTTTGCGTTCTATGGTTCGTACTTACATCAAACGTACTGTTGCGGCTATTGCTACAGGTGATTACAACCAAGCAACTGAAGCATACAAGCGTGCAGTACCTGTAATCGACCGTATGGCGGACAAAGGTATTATCCACAAAAATAAAGCAGCTCGTCATAAGAGCCGTTTAAATGCTCAAATTAAAGCACTTGCAAACTAATTTGAACATGATTTAAAAAGCCCATTATGGGCTTTTTTTATAACAAAATTTTGATGATACCAAAACAAGAATGAGTAAACGCAAGCAACAACCAGCAACACCACAAGAAATAGGCATTCGTATTGATAAATGGCTGTGGGCAGTCCGTTTTTTTAAAACACGTTCGATTGCCAAAAGTGCCATTGAAGGCGGAAAAGTCCATTGTCAGGGCGAACGAGTCAAAGTCTCTAAAGATGTGCGGATAGGTATGGAACTGACCATTCAACAAGGCATAGACAAAAAAACGGTAATTGTCAAAGCCTTATCCGATGTTCGTAGGTCTGCTCCACTTGCTCAACAACTATATGAAGAAACTGCCGAAAGCATTGCTCACCGTGAACAACAGGCAGAGCAACGTAAAATGGCAACCATTTTCTATATGTCAGAACGTCCAACCAAAAAAGACCGCCGAGATTTAGAACGTTTTCAACAACATCATTTTGATGATTTTCATGAAAACGAACTCGATGAAGATTGGGACGATGATGAATATGATGAAGATGAAGACGATTGGGATTGGCAAGGCAAGCGTTAATTTGCCTTAGCCAACATGAATACTCTTACCAATCGCATAAAACTGCCCGCCTGCAACATAATGCAAAGTCCGTAACTCATCTGCGACATCATCAAACAGCCAGCGACCATCTTTAAACACTCGCTCATCTGCCCAAGCCCCTAACACTTCAGCAATAAATAAATCATGCTGTTGTTGGTGATGTGGTTCAGGAATGACTTTACATATCAACCATGCAACACAACCTTGAATTAAGGGAATTGGATAATCTTCTTGATAAAAACATTGCACTAACTGCATTTTGTCATGATTATCATGATGACTTTTTGCCAAATCCATAATTAATTGTGCTTGTTTCACTACAGGAATTTGAATGGCAAAATAGCCACTTTTTTCGATTAATCCACGTGTAAATGTGCTTTTATCCAATACTACGCTGACTTTAGCGGGTTTAAATTCCACGG
This sequence comes from Acinetobacter sp., assembly GCA_041854545.1. Classification (GTDB taxonomy): domain Bacteria; phylum Pseudomonadota; class Gammaproteobacteria; order Pseudomonadales; family Moraxellaceae; genus Acinetobacter. The sequence goes on from JBHACK010000156.1 coordinate 4,114, forward strand.
CACACACCCATGACGCAGGCATCACATTTTCCACGCCATCATGTTCAGCAGAAATTAAGGTTGTCGCACCCAGATTTAATAAACGATAGGCTTTCTCTAAAGGAACTGCAGAAATAGACATATTAAACTCAAATTTTCTTAAAGTGAGCTATTCTAGCACAAAATTAGCCCATCTGTACCGCAAGCACAATGCCAATCAGAATGATAAGCCCTACCCAGCGATTATGTCGAAATGCCCAAAATGTCCATGTTGGCTGACGTGTTTTGGTTTTATGATATTGATAGATAAAATCAAGTGCAACAATCACTAAAATAAGCCAACCGATGGGCATCAAGAGCTGTTTAACGGCTAATGCCCCTGCAAGCAACGCTAAACTCAAGCTTTGTAATCCTGCAATGATGGCTAAATCATAACGACCAAATAAAATTGCTGTTGATTTTACCCCAATTTTTAAATCATATTCACGGTCAGTCATCGCATATTGCGTATCATAGGCGACTGTCCACGCCAAATTCGCAAAATAAAGTAACCAACAACTTAAATCAGGTGTTTGTCCAACCGCAGTATAAGCCATTGGAATAGACCAAGAAAACGCCGCCCCCAAAACCACTTGCGGTAAATGGGTATAACGTTTCATAAAAGGATAAATAAAGGCTAAAATGACTGCCCCAAATGACCAATAAAACGTTTCAATCGGTAAAAATAATAATAATCCAGCACTGGCTAGCACAAAAAATAAAAATACTCCAACCGCTTCATAAGGCTGAATACTACCCATTGCCAAAGGACGTGTTTTGGTACGTTCCACAAAACCATCGACATGACGGTCAGCAAAATCATTAATCGCACAGCCCCCCGCACGCATAAAAATTGCTCCTAAGGTCATCAAGAGCAAAATTTTAACATCTGGTACGCCCTGTTGAGCCAAAAATAATGCCCACATGGTCGGATAAAACACCAATTCTGTACCAATGGGTTTATCAAAACGACAAAGATAGTAATAGGCAGATAAACGTTGTTGCCATGTACACGCTTGCGGAGAAATCATACACTACAATCTCTTTTCACCATGTTGCTGTAAAAATAATTCAAATTCAGGCAAAAACGTTTCTTGAACAATCAATTTACACCCATGCCAAGTATAACAACTTTGACGAGTCCAACCTTCAGGCAAATATAATACCCGACGTTCACACATTGGTTGAGTACGATAAAATAATAATTTGCCCATAGGACGTTGTTTTAAGGTTTTAAATTGACGAGCTTGTTTTTGTAAACTTAAAATAGGAATAATACTTTTTGCTTTGACCCAAGGCACAGCTTGACAGCCATATAACTCACTTTCTCTCACCCATGCAACATGATGAGATGGCATCGCTAACCATACACTATCTTGTAAGGTTAAACGTTGATATTGTTCAGATTTTAGTAAAACATAAAAATGACCTTGAGCAAGCTGTGTTAATTGTTGCGTTAAAGACCCGCCACGATACAACCATTTTTGCAAATAGTCAGGCACATCTAAATGTTGGACAAATTTAGATGACAGTCGTGGATAGGTCTTAGACATTGAAATACCCAAAAGGGGAATTTTTAAAAATAAATTTCACTCGCAGTACGATAAGTACTCACATGTAATGGCACAAGGTCTTTTAAATTTTGATATCCGCCAGCCATTACAAATAAGAGTGGAATCCCCATCTTTTTTATACTTTGGAAGACTAAAGCATCACGCTCAAACACCATTTGGTCAGTAAACCACTGTGAGCCAAAAGGGTCTCGTTGATGACAATCTAAACCTGCTTGATAAATAATTAAATCTGCTTTCCAATCCATCGCTTGTTGCAAGCCTTGATGTAAAGCATCGACATATTCATTAAAATTGCCTGTTTTAGGGTGAATCACATGTAAAATGCTTTGTTCACTCGGGACACAACCAAATGGCAAGCCACAAATACTAAAATTGAATAAATTAGGCAAACGTCTAGTAAATTCTGCCGTACCATTTCCGCCATGTTGGTCGCAATCTAAAACAAAAATCCGTTTATTTGGGTACATTAAAGCAACAAGGGCTAAACCATTGAAGGTACAAAAAGCGTTGCCCCATTCATAGGTTGCATGATGAAAGCCTTGTGCTAAATTTGATGCAATACCTTCTTCAAAAGCAAATTTTGTAGCAACTAACTGCCCTGATTGTACAGCTAATACAGCATCTCGCAACTGTTCATTCCATTTACGGAAACCTTGAATCGTGGCTAAAGGTTTTTCACCTTTTAAAAACGCATCAACATAATTTGGGTCATGTAATTGTCTTAAGATATCCGTATCAATTAAACCAGGGTCAATTAATTCTACTAAATGCTCTTCATCTAACACATCTGCAATCGCCGTTAATTTTTCCATACTGTTGGTCGGTGTAATTGCATAGTAACTTGACGAATAACAAGTTTTTAACTTTTCTTTCATCATTTTAGATTTGCTCCATTACAACATCTTGTAATTGTTGCATTGTGGTTGTTCCCGGATTAAATAAGCCATTTTGCACTTGTTGTTGAAAATGAGCACTAAAAGCTCTGGCACGATTTGCAGGTGAAATTGCTAAGGTTGTTAAACGCAAAAACCAAAAACCTGTTACCGAATCAAGCTGGACGACATTTCCTTTCCAACTACGGTTTGGTTTTTGAACCACAATATTTTCATCATCATAGGCAACAGAAAATAAACTCCCTGCAGGCAAACGTACACCATTCATAATCACTGGCACAACATTTACACAAGAATGGTCATCACCCATATGTAATTTTTCTAAAGCGACTACTTGTTGTGTTTGAGTCGTTGTAAAAATATTCACAACTCCCCTTCTTAACAAACTATTATGGGCGATTTTTAAGAAAAAGTTTTCTGCCATTGGACAAGAACCAACGGGCGGTTTTTCTTCTAAACCTTTGAGTTCAATCCATGTGCCTTCTAAGGCAGACTCTGGTAGGATAATATCTTCAATTAAATCTAATAAAACCAGACTTTCTTCTAATTTAGCATACTGACGTAAGGTACGCAATTTGCTTTGAAATTGAACTTCTTTTTCTAATGCTTGATAAAAATCACTGCCTTTTTTGCTTTCATCTGCTAAAAAAGCGATGACTTGTGCATTTTTATCTAAATTACGCCAGCTGTTTAATGTTAAACCATAGGCATCAGCATTGTTTAAAATATGTTTAATCGCTGTTAAGTCATAATTTTCAAACAAGCTTAAATCATTAAAATCATCATCTAGTCGGGGTTGATTGATATATTCTGCAAGTAAACGAGTAGATTGAGTATAGCCACAGCCACGGCGTTCGGTTTGATGGGAGAAGTGTTCATTTAACATTTCAACCAAACGTGCACATAATGGATGCAAATGCTCTTCAAATACTGTAACAAGCTCGTGATTCTGTTGATTTGTCATGACTACCTCGACCTATCTACTCAATTTTGAAAGTAATGTGGCTATTGTATCAAGATTCAAGTGATTAGGATATAGGGAATTGTACACATTTCATCACACAAAAAATCAAATATGATGATAAGAATATCATCATTAGAGCAAAGATGTCTTGGTCAAAAATTGATATTTTATGCTGAACAATGTTTACGTTACACGTTTCCCCTTCATTGTTACACTCAATTCTTACCATCGGCTTTTGACTTTAAAAGCGATTGAGTAGTTAGTTTGTTTTTATTGTTGATATTAATGATAGAAAATATATACCCTTATCGATTGTTATCGATTGTTATCGATTGTTATCGATTGTTATCGATTGTTATCGATTGTTATCGATTGTTATCGATTGTAGGATATTACGCATTTACATCATAATATGCAACAACGAATTTCAGCATTATAACGTATTTTTTGTGATAAATCTTTACTTTTTACGGTGTTTTTTTCCAAATTTTTACATTTTAAATACATTTGTATTTTTGAATATGTATAGCCAAAAATTGTATAAGTGCCACAGAATGTGGCGGAAATAGGATAATGTTTGATTTTTTTCTTTTAGATAAATGTTTTTCTGTACATTCTAGATTTTGTTAGCCATCTAAGTGTATAATCTGTTTATTTTGTCTTGATTATCAATAGTTTTTGGTTTATTCTTCTAAAAGCATTTACATATAAATTATGTAGATATTGTAAATCTTGTTTTTTGTCATTTGTTGCCATAAATGTGGGGTTGTATGGTTGACCGCTTTTTTCTTCGGGCTTTTACCTTTGCTGGTTTAGGATTGCTCGTATGGGTGATTTATTTGCTCAAACCTGTGGTCATTCCATTTTTTATTGCATTTTTATTTGCTTATTTACTCAACCCTTTGGTTGAAAAATTATGTCAATGGAAGTTTTCTCGTGGTTTTTCGATTAGTTTGGTCTTTTTAGGGATTATTATTCTATTAACATGGGCGTTTTGGTATGTGATTCCGCTGTTATGGAAACAAATGGTCTTTGTGCGAGATAACATTCCTACATGGATTGCATGGGTCAATCAGGTATTATTGCCTTGGATTTCAAAAACGTTTAAAGTGGATGAAATGATTTTAGATACGGAACAAATTTCGACCGTTGTTTTAAGTTATATTCAAACCAATTATAATGCAGATAGTATTCAAACTGCCCTTTTACAGTTGATTAAGCAAGGCTTAAATGTCATTCAAATTGGTGGTAGTGCTGTCCTGATTCCAATTATTACCTTTTATGTGTTGATAGATTGGCATCATAT
>JBHACK010000157.1:0-7560 GCA_041854545.1 Acinetobacter sp.
TAATACTAATGTAGATATAGGTTTTTTCTTTAGATATTTATTAATACAAGAAATAAAAGATAATTTTCAAATTTCTAATATTAAAGAGCTGATTCATTTTGGAGAAGAAAAAACTATTTTTGAAATTAAAGGGATTATTAAAATTGAGATTGATAAAAAGCAAGGTTTAACAACCGAACTTTATACTCAACAAAGTTTTGAGTTAAATCGTGGAATGGCATTTTTTGAATCATCTGTATATTGGAAACTTGCTCCACATTTAATGAAAAATACAAATGAAGAGTTTTTAGGTATTCCAAAACACTTTTTAGATTTAAAAGAGTTATTAAGCAAACGTTTTAAAGATGATGATGAGCGTCCTAAGTTTATTGTGGAAATTGCAGATGAGTTAGAAAAAACTTTACAGGGACAATTTGAGTTTATAGTAGATGATATTATTTATCGTACAGATAAAGGGCAACAAGTAAGTAAAAATTTAGTTTCCTTTGGTATGACTAATTTAGGAATTATTCAATTATTACTAAGTAAAAATATTATAAATCGTGGTTCATTTATTTTTATTGATGAACCAGAAAGTAATTTACATCCAGCATGGCAGGCAGTTTTAGCAAACATTTTAGTGAAACTTGCTAAACATGGTGTGTATATTATTATGACAACACATAGTAGTGATGTCCTTAAAGCATTAGATGTGATTAGCCAAGAACATCAGCAAAATGAAGATTTTATCTCTGTGCATTATTTTGAGAGAACAGGTCATTTATTAGCATTAAATCAATCAGAACATTCACATATTCAACAAGCAAGATTAAAGTTATTAGAAACTTATGATGATTTAGTACTGCGTGGTTATTTAGTATGATTAATTTAGCTGATTTTAAAGAAAAAATGCAACATAAAGGCGGTGAGTGTTGTGATTTTGAAGCCTATAAAGTAGATAGTGCAGATGATACTCATTCTATGATTAAAGGATTAAGTAGCAGTTTAGGATTTAAAAATGGTCAAGTGAGTCAAGTAGATTATTTTCTGCCACATGAAAATAAAATTTATCTCATTGAGTTGAGTGATTTAAAAGATGATATAAAATCAAGTCAAAGAATGAGTTTAATTTCAGATAATCCAATGGAAAGTTTTGCAGAAGTATTAGTGAAAAGCCCTAAAACAGCAAAAAAGATTATTACAGGTAAAATATGGGCGGATGTTGTTGCAGAGTTTCAAAAAAAATGGTTAGGTTCTATAGCGATTATAGAGCGATATTATCGAAAACAGGGTGATACAAAAGATTTAAATTATCAATTCATTATTATTATCAAGAATAGTCAAGATATAGATGAATTAAATATTTTAAAGAATAGATTGGAAGGAATGACAGGGGAAGTTTTTGTATTAAAAACGCAACAGGTAAAAAGTTTTTTGGAACAACTTTTGAACAGCTAAGTACCGATAAGGAAAAATTTCCAGTACAATAACTTTATTTCCCATCAAGAGCCATACCATGTCATCGCAACACATTCCTTTACCTGAACGCATTCGCCCACGAGATTTAACCGAGATTGTGGGGCAACAGCATTTACTGGGTGAGCAACAACCATTTCGGCAGATGATTGACCAAGGGCATTTACCATCGATTATTTTATGGGGGCCAGCAGGAGTAGGGAAGACGACATTAGCGTTATTATTAGCACAAGCGGTTGACCGTCCTTTTATTAGCCTATCTGCCTTAAATACAGGCGTAAAAGAGTTGCGAGATGTGATTGGCGAAAGTGGCGATTTAATGCCCCCTGTGGTATTTATTGATGAGATTCATCGGTTTAATAAAGCCCAACAAGATGCGTTATTGACTGCGGTCGAAAAAGGAAAAATTACCTTGATTGGGGCGACCACAGAAAATCCATCGTTTGAAGTCAATTCTGCATTATTATCACGTTGTCAGGTTTATACTTTATATGCGTTAAAATTGGACGAAATTCAGCATTTATTAAATGTTGCCTTAACACGAGATAAGATATTAAAACAAAAGCACATCAGCATTGTTGAGTATGATGCGTTTTATCAATTTTCAGCAGGAGATGCACGCAAGGCATTAAATTTATTAGAGTTAGTGGTCAATACTTTTGATGATGAGCAACATCATACGATTGACAATGCCCTTGTGGTGCGTGTGGCTCAACAAAATATTGCACGTTATGATAAAGCAGGCGAACAGCATTATGATTTAGTGTCCGCAATGATTAAATCGATTCGTGGTAGCGACCCTGATGCGTCTTTGTATTGGTTAGCTCGTATGCTCAAAGGCGGTGAAGACCCTGTATTTATTGCTCGGCGGTTGTTGATTTTAGCGTCAGAAGATATTGGCAATTCTAATCCAAATGCGTTGTTATTAGCAGGGGAATGTTTCCGTTCTGTTCAGGCGATTGGTATGCCAGAATCTCGTATTATTTTAGGGCAGATTGTGGTGTATTTGGCGACCAGTGCCAAGAGTAATAGCACTTATTTAGCCATCAATAAAGCAATGGAACTTGCGGAACAAACTGCTCATTTACCTGTACCCCTACATTTACGCAATGCCCCAACTGATTTGATGAAACAACAAGGCTATGGTGTCGATTATCTCTATCCACATGATTATCCAGAGCATTTTGTGTTACAGCAATATTTACCGCCTGAATTGCTCGGGACAAAGTTGTATCAACACGCCTTAAATAAGCGTGAAGTGGAAAGCGAACGTTTACAACAACGCCGTTGGCAGTCGCAAACATCATCTTAAAATTTGACTCTCATTTGAGAGTCATTTTAAATTTGTTGGCAGTCGCAAACATCATCTTAAAGTTATCATTGCACCACGCACATTGATTTAATTCATTGTATTATTTAATAAATATTTCACTTTGTCTGCCACTCGGCTTACTCGTTGTGTACGTTGTGTTAGGGATAAATGCAAGGCATGGGCGGTGGTGAGTAAACTTAGTTGTTTTTTTGCTCGTGTAATGCCTGTATAAAGTAACTCTAAACTAAGTAATCGCTCTGCACCATCATCAAGTACAACCGCAGTATGGGTAAATTCTGAGCCTTGTGATTTGTGAATGGTCAAGGCAAAGGCAGTTTGAATATTGCTTGGTAAACGAGATGCAGGAAACCATCGTTTTAAACTTGGAAAATAGACATAAAATGCTTGATGCTGACGATATAAACATAAGCCAATATCTCCATTCGACAAGCCCAGTTGATAATCATTATAGGTCATCATCACCGCCTTTCCGAGATACCAATCATAGAAACGAGATTTGTCGTCTTTAGCGAGATGTTGTTGAATCCATTTTTCTGCATATTGATTTAAGCGATGAACGCCCAAAAGTCCTTGTTGTGTTGCGGTTAAAATACGATAGTCATCAAATTTTTGAGTTAATGTTTCAATCACTTGTTCATTAGGATAATTTAGGGTATTGGTTGGAGCAAAACTTTGCAACACCGCACGATGTTTTTTTAGTTCTACGACAAATGGCATAAACCCTTGCATTAAGGTTTCATAATAGCTTGTATAATCCGTAAGGCTCGCTGAAGGTTTAATCCATTCTAATTGGGCGAGTTGGGTTTGAATGGTACTAGGTTCTAGGCGAGTTGCAGGCAAAATGGTTTGAAATGTTGCAACTGCATTGCTGTGATTATCCATCGCATCAAAACGTTGTTGTAACCATGTTGCGAGTTTGCCGATGGTACTGTTTGGGTCAAAACGATTACTTTTGGTTAAATGTTGCCGTTGGTTTGCCAGTAATGGTAAATCTTGTAAATCTGCCAAAATTGAGCCAACATCAACCGATGCCAGTTGTTGTGAATCGCCAAGTAACATTAAACGGCAATCGGCAGGAATCGCATTAAATAATTGTCGAGCCAAATTTAAATCCAGCATAGACGTTTCATCGACCACAACCACATCATAAGGTAAAGGATGACGTTGATGATATTTAGCTTGCTGACGATAGCCTAAACCTAATAAACGGTGCAAGGTCATGGTTTGCTGTTGTGCTAAACGTGGATGTTGTAGGGCAGGCGGTAATTTTGCAACAGCATTTTGTAAGGCTTCTTGCATACGTTGCGATGCTTTACCTGTTGGAGCAACCATGGCAATGCGTAAATCAGGCTGTAAGGCAAGTAATACCGCAATGATATGGGCAAGCGTATAGGTTTTTCCTGTGCCGGGGCCACCTGTAATTAAGGTAAACCGTTGTTGAATGGCTTTTTCAACGGCTTGTAGTTGCAACGGCGAATCATGAAATGGTAATAAGGCTTTTAACTCTGCCAAACGTTGCGTATCAAAATTTTGTTTGGTTGTGGATTGGCTCAACTGTACCACTCGTTCGGCAAATTGCTGTTCCCAAGACCAGTAACGATATAATGCTAAATATTGACCATCATAAATAAATGGACGTGGTGCATCAATCATTTGTTTTGTTGTGTGATGTCGAATATCGTAACAAGCATTTTTTAAGCGAAGAATAAACGGTTCATCAACCGCATAGGCACTATTTCCCAAACTCAATTCATAAAAGACTTGAGATAATGTGGTAAAAATGCTCGAATCTTCTGTATCTTCCAGTTGATAGTGTTGTATTAACCAGTTCAGCCATGGTTGATAAATCGCCATTTCCGTTGCTGATTCGGTATCGCCCAATGCTGTAGATAAAGCAGGAGAATGTTGAGTATTTTGCTCAGTATTTGTTCTATTTTGTTGATTCATAAAGTTATCCTTAGGGTTATTAACAGGGTTATCTACAGAGTTATCAACAGGTTAATGTTATGATTTTAAATAAAATATAGGGATATTTTGCTGATTTATCCCTAATTTTGTGGAACATTTTAAAATGTTTCTCAGTGTCATCATGGTGTATCATGATAATAGCCTAATAAATGGTCTAATTCTTCGATTAATTTATGCTCAATTTGGCATGGATAAACGCCTTGTTGAGCCTGTCCTGTCATGCCCCGTACATATAAATAATGTGCATTGCCTAAATGTTTTTCCATCTTATAACCCTGTAAATTGCATTTTAAATAGCGGTGTAATGCCACTAAATACAGACTGGCTTGCAGTAAATATTGGGCATAGTGCATATTGGCATTGAGATTTTGCCAGCAATAATGTTGTGGTTGGTTGCCTAAATGGTGCGTTTTATAGTCAAGCACATGGTAACGTTGCCCATCAAAAAAGACTAAATCTATCGCCCCTGTTAAGTAGCGGTCAGACAGGCGTTGGTTGAGATTGAGTTGAATGCCATATTGCTCAAACAGTTGTTCAAGGGCTTGGCTGTTAAAGTCTTGTTGTTGCAAGGCTAATTGGAATTTCAGCTCACGTTGATAATGAGTTGTAGGGAGTTGTTGTAAACTCATCTGTTCAACAATCGGCGTACTGACCATACGAACCAACCATTGAATTAAATCATGATACAGTTGCGTATCAATGCGTGATTCATCGAGTTGTTCGCCGTGTTCTGCTACGATTATTTTTTGATATTCTTGGCGTAATTGCTGTTTGATATATTCAAAACCATGTTTAAAACAACGCTCTAACTCTAACACGGTTTGGGCGTAGCGTTCGTTGTCATGTTGGGTTTGAGCAATATCTGTAAAGGTTAATTGTTCGATAACATGGTGAAAAAATGACCCTGATAATGCCCCTTTAGGTAAACATTGTTGTATCCACAATAAATCAAGGTGTGGTTGATGGCTTGGAGTAGTGGCGATTAATTCAGGTTGGATTCTTATTTGACGTTCAAAGCCTTGTTGAATCAAACTTTCATCATCGACTTTTTGGAGATTACTTTGCTCTAAAGGGCGTTCATCTTCAGCTTTTAGATGTTGCGTTAGGGTACTAAAACTGGTTTTGGTTTTGGCATAAAAACGTTGCTCAGGTAAATCATGGGCATCTATCAGCAATGATGTTTGTGTTTCCGCTTGATAGTGAAAGTTTGGAGCAGTTTCTAATAGTGGCTCAAGCTGGTGTGATTCAGGCTGAACACATCGCCATACATCAATGCCATTAAAGGTATCTTTGCCCTGTGGTTCTAACATCGCATAAATACGGTAACTGGCTCGAGTTAATGCCACATACCATAAACGGTTTTGTTCAGCACGTTTCCGCTCTTCATGTTGTTGGATTGCCAAGTCATCATTTGTGCCAACATGAATGATACGTTGCTGTTCAGGTGAAACGGAAAAAATAAAGGATTCTTTTTTAATATCCGTTAAAGTATTGGCATTGGCAGACAGTAAAAAGACGATTTTAAACTCTAAGCCTTTGGATTTATGAATGGTTAAGAGTTGTATGCCTTGCTGATTGCTAAGTTTGCGTTCAATTTCCCATTCACGTTGTTGTGGGTGATTGAGTTGCTGTTCATACCACGTTAAAAGATGGTTTGCCCCTGTAAAATATTCGCTATATTCGGCTAAAATATCTCCTAAATGCCGTAAATTAACCACAAAGCGTTCGGTTTCATGGTTTGGTTCAGCAACTAAACGTTGCCAAATTTCAAATTGTTGTAAACCTGTTTGCCAAGCGGTCATAAAGCCACGTTTTAGCCATATTTCTTTTAGTTCGGCAAATTGTTGCATATAACGACTAAGCTGTTGTTTTTGCTCCATCTCAATGACATCGCTGACACGAAAACCAAATAAATGCGAATATAACACACGTTTTAATTTATCTTCATGATAGGGATGTAAAATAGCATTAAGAAAATGGGCAACATCTCGTGCAATACTGCTATTAAACACACTTTGCAAACTTTGGCGATATACTGGCACATGATGTTTAATCAATAATTCCTGCAATTTTTCTAAATCGCCATTACGATATGCCAAAACAGCAATATCATTGACGTGTACAGGGCGTTGTTCGTGGCTAACAGGGTCTTCAAAATATAGCTGTTGATTTTGAGCCTGTTGTAATAGGTTGAGAATTTGCCAGCAGGTTTGTTCAATTAAGTGGTCTTTTTGACCTTCAGGCATTTGTATATAGCGTAAAGGGCGTAGATTAATCTGCTGTTGTTCCTGTTGTTCAACTAGCCGTTGCGTATTATTACTATTGACTTGGACATAATGGACATTTTCGCCAAAATCAGGCTGTTGTAAAAACAACGCTTGTAATTGTTTGACAAGGGGTTCAATACTGCGGAAATTTTGCGTTAAAGTATAACGATGAATCAACATTGGATACTGTTGAGCCAGTTGTTCGATTTCCTGTTCTACACGGCGATAAATCAACATATCTCCGCCACGGAAATTGTAAATGGCTTGTTTATTATCGCCAACCATGACCATACAGCCTTGCGTTAAACGTTTGGGTTCTCGCCAAATGCGTTGTAAAATGCTGTCTTGGTCGTGGTTAGTATCCTGAAATTCATCGACTAAAATCACAGGGTAGCGGTAGTGTACCAGTTGAGCAAAATGTTCACCTGTCGTTTCCTGTAATGCGTGGACTAAACGGTGTGTTTGTTCTGCAAAGGTGGTTTCTTGTTGTTGCTGTAAAACTTGGGCAAAATTTTGCTGTACCGCTTGGGTTAAATA
>JBHACK010000158.1:0-8033 GCA_041854545.1 Acinetobacter sp.
GCCCTTGATAAACGGTAATGGTATTTGTTCCTAAACTGCTAATATTACTTAAAATTTGTTGTTGAGAGCCATTTCCTAGAGCAACGACTGAAACAACCGATGCAATCCCAATAATAATCCCAAGCATGGTTAAAAAGGTACGCATACGATGAGCATTCATGGCGAGTAATGCCATTTGAAAGGCTTCACCTAAACGGTCAAGGGCTGAACGCCAACCAGAACGCTTTTTTTGCTGTTGCTTAGGGGTTGTTTCTTCAATTTTTTCAATGGCTTGTTCAGGAATATTTTGACGGTCAGAAATAATTAAACCATCACTAATTTCAATGATTCGTGTCGCATTTTTCGCCACATTTAAATCATGGGTAACTAAAATAATGGTATGACCTTTGGCATTGAGTTCACGCAAAATTCGCATCACTTCAATACCGCTGTTTTTATCCAATGCTCCTGTCGGTTCATCGGCTAAAATCACATCACCGCCATTCATCAAGGCACGAGCAATCGAAACACGCTGTTGCTGACCGCCTGATAATTGATTAGGACGATGGTGCAAACGTTCGCCCAATCCTAATTCTTTGAGTAATTCTGCTGAACGAGCATGACGTTGTTCAGGTTCAACCCCTGCATAAACCGCAGGGACTTCCACATTACCAGACGCAGTTAAATCGCCTAATAAATGATAACGTTGGAAAATAAACCCAAAATATTCACGGCGAAGTTGAGCCAATTCATCAGCTTCTAATTCTCGAGTTTCACGCCCATTGACTTGATAACTCCCATCTGTAGGTTTATCTAGGCACCCTAAAATATTCATTAAGGTTGATTTACCAGAGCCTGATTGCCCAACAATGGCAACCAGTTCTCCTGCATAAATACTTAAATCAATCCCCTTTAAAATTTGAACCGTACTTTCCCCAGCAGGAAATTCTCGTGTTAAATTTTTAACCTGTAATAAGGGCTGTTGCGATTGTGCAGACATATTGCCCCCTTACATACGCATTGGTGGAGCAGAGTTACTGCGTTTTGCAGAATTATTTGATGTATCGCTACCATCAGCAATAATTACTTTTTCACCCACTTTTAAGCCACGCAAAATTTGAGCATTAACACGGTTATTTAAGCCGACTAAAACTTGTTGTACACGCACTTTATTATCCGATTCAAGGACACGCACCATCGCTAAACTGGCTTGACCATTTTCAATCAAGGCTTGTTCATCAGCAGTTAATTCTAATTTTACAGGTGCATTGGCAGGGGCTTTATTGTTTGCTCCTGCAGGTGGGGTAGATGGCTTATTTCCTGATGATGTTGATGATTTGGTCGGTTTGGTTTGTAATGCAGATGCAGGAACTGTAATCGCATCTTTGGCATCGGCTAATACAATATTGACTTGAGCGGTCATATCAATACGTAATTTACCATCATGATTCGGTACATCAAATAACGCATTATAATAAATTGCAGAACTTGAACTTGATGTTGAATCACTACTAATCGACTCTGGAGCAGGTTCAACTTGGCGTAAGGTTGCATAACGCTTGGTATTATTATCACCTAAAGTTGTAAAATAAACCGATTGACCTTGTTCAACCTTCATGACATCAGCTTCAGAAATTTCCGCTTTAATGGTCATATTGTCCAATTTTGCTAATTTGACAATAGTCGGTGCAGATTGATTGGCATTCACCGTTTGACCTTCTTCGGTTACAATTGCTACAACAGTCCCATCCATTGGTGCAACAATGCGTGTATAACCCACATTTTCTTTGGCTGTAGCAATGCTTAATTGAGATTGTTCAATTTGTGCTTGAATGGCTTTAATTTCCGCTTGAGCCGTTTTATAGCTGGCAAGAGCAGATTCTAAATCCGCTTTTGATGTTGCATCTTGAGCAAACATGGCTTTTTGACGTTCATATTCCGCTTGAACCTTGCTTAAACTCACCTGTTTAACTGCTAATTGAGCTTCTAAATTCTTTAAATTCGCTTGCGATGTTTTTAAGGTATTTTCTTGTGTAATCGAGTCGATTTGAGCGATTAATTGACCTTGTTTAACATGGTCGCCTAATTGCACATACATTTTTTTGACTTGTCCAGAGACTTGCGAACCTACGCTAACCATTTTCGTGGCTTCTAATGTCCCTGTAGCGAGTACGGTGCTTTCTAAATCTTGCTGTACAACATCTGAAGTAATGTACTGTGGAACAACTTCCTGTGGTTTTAAATAATACCATGCTACACCAGCAGAGAGAGCCAAAAAGAGTGCAACAAACACCCATTTTAAAGGAGATTTACGTTTCATAAGATACTACATTCTATTTACTATTTGGTTGATTATTATAAAAGCAAAATAAGAATAAAACGTGAAGTTTTTTATTAAAAAATGAAAAATAAAATGATTATGATTATTAATATTTTCTATATCTCATTTTAAAATAAATGATAAGAAATTGATTTTCTTATCATTTAATCATCATCGGTTAGTTTAAAATGGATAAAATCTCTGCAAAATCATCAATCATATCATTTGGTTGAGCCAATTCTAATTCATCATGTTGAGCATAACCATAACGAACCGCAATATTTTTCATCTGATAACGTTTTGCCCCTAAAATATCATATTCACGGTCGCCAATCATCATACATTCAGCAGGATTTAATTGCTCTTGTTCTAATAAATAACCAATTAATTCGCCTTTATTGGTACGCTCACCTGTTAATTCACTACCATAAATTCCTGTAAAATATTGACTTAAATCAAAATGCTGTAAAATACGAGTAGCAAATACAGTCGGTTTCGCCGTGGCTAAATACAGTTGATAGCCCTGTTTGACCAATTCCGCCAAAGTTTCCGCAACGTGTGGATACACTTCATTTTCAAATAGTCCAATCTCACTAAATCGCTCACGATAGGCAGATAACGCACGTTCTGCTAACACATCATCATGCTGAACATTTAATAATTTGGCTAATGATGCTTTTAAAGGGGGGCCTATCACCCAATCTAAATCGACATCATCGGCTAAAGGCTGACCTAATTTTTCCATCGCATAACGTACACTACGATGAATGCCAAGTTTTGGGTCGGTCAATGTGCCATCTAAATCAATCAAAAGAAAACGAACAGAAGAATTTTGCATAACTAGGATTCCATTAAACGCATTTTTGATTATAATGGATTTGTATTAGCATTTAAAATAGGGGATATGTTATGCGTCAAACCGTTTTATGTTTTTCAGGCTTAGACCCATCGGGCGGAGCAGGGTTACAAGCCGATATTGAATCGATTGGACAAAGTGGGGCTCATAGTGCGATTGCGTGTACGGCATTGACCATTCAAAATAGCCAACAAGTCTTTGGTTTCCAAGCAACATCAAAACAATTACTGCTTGACCAAGCCAATGCCGTGGTCAATGATTTACCTATTAAATGTGTAAAATCAGGAATGCTCGGAACAACGGAAAATATTGAGGCATTAGCCGAATTTTTAGCACAACATTCAGAATATGCCTATGTATTAGACCCAGTATTAGTGGCAAATAGTGGCGGAAGTTTAGGCGACCAAGCAACCTTAGTCAAAGCCTTTGCCCAATTACTACCACGAGCAACCCTGATTACACCAAATACAGTTGAATTACGAGCCTTGGCAGGCGTTGAAGATTTAGAACAAGCAGTACAAAAATTAACTGAACAAGGAGCAAAAGCCATTCTAGTCAAAGGGGGACATGAAGATACAGGCGAATGGCTTTACAATCGATTGTATATTCAAGGAAAATTAGTTCGAGAAAGCAAAGTCCAACGTTTAGATGGACAATTTCATGGTTCAGGTTGTTCTCTTGCTAGTTATATTGCAGGACGATTGGCACAAGGTGAAGAATTAATCACCGCAGTAACACAGGCAGAACAATGGCTGTATCACGTCTTGGCACAAGCTGAAAGCCCACAACCGAATGGACAAAAAATTCCAAAACGTTTTTAAGCTCAAATAAGGATAAAGGATACGTTATGTGATGACGTATCCATGTAGAAAATCAATGCTAAAACAACTCAATACTTTTCTAAGTGTTTGCCAATATGGTAGTTTTGCATCAGCAGGACACCATCTAGGTTTAACACAATCAGCGGTCAGCTCACAAATAAAAGCCTTAGAACACACCTTAGGTTATGCCTTATTTGACCGCTCAGGACAACGAGCGATTTTAACCCCACAGGCAGAACAAGTATTGCCACACATTAAATACATCTTACAACAAATTAATGATTTAAAAGAATATCCTAAACACAATGCCTTGTATGGGCAACTTACGTTTGGAGCGATTGCATCTATTCAAACGGGCATTTTACCGGACGTTTTGGCACAATTTTACCAGCAAGCCCCTGATGTACACTTAACCATTAAACCTGCAACATCTTTACAACTTTTAGCCATGTTAGAGCAAAATGAACTTGATTTTGCCTTGATGTTAAAACCGCCTTTTCAACTTCCAAAAAGTTTCTATGTACATGAATTTTGCCAACAACAATACTGTTTGATTGTGCCACAAGACTGCTTAATGACACAGGTCAATGAAATTTTACAACATTATCCTGTCATTCGTTATGATGCACTTTCATTAGGCGGACGAGAAGTCGATGACTATCTTGAGCGACAACATTTACAGATTCAAGAACGATTTGTCATTGACGATTTAGAGGCGATTGTTGCAATGGTTGAGCGAGGATTAGGCGTTGCCATTATTCCAAATGCAGGGTTATGGAAACAACGCTCAACCCAACTCAACATTTTACCCTTAGAACGACCCATTTATCGCACCTTAGCGATGGTCATGCCATATCGACAGAAAAAATCACCTTTAATCCAATGTTTTTTAGCGTGTCTCAATCACCTAAAGCTATGTCAATAGCACCTGTTCACCATTAATTTTTTAGGTAAAAATAAGATAAATTACCAGCTCTTACATCAATTTTGCATAAAAAAAAATCGAACAAACACAATAGCCCTTGCCAAACGCAAAAAAAAACTCTATCATACGCACATCTTAAAGATGACCCATCTTTCCCGAGGTGGTGAAATTGGTAGACGCGGTGGACTCAAAATCCACTGTCAGCGATGACGTGTCGGTTCGAGTCCGACCCTCGGGACCAAATATTCTCCCATAGCTCAGTCGGTAGAGCGACGGACTGTTAATCCGCAGGTCCCTGGTTCGAGCCCAGGTGGGAGAGCCAGATTCTAAAAGCCCTTAATTAATGTTGATTAAGGGCTTTTTTAATGTGTCAAAAACGTGTATTGTATCCAAATCATTTGATTGTAAATGGAGCATTTCTTTATGATGTATAAATTTGGCGACCATGTCCCAACAGCGACTCAACAACCGTGGGACGGTTGGATTGCAGACAATGCAACGGTGATTGGCAATGTTGAACTTGGACGAGAAGTAAGCATTTGGTTTGGTGCAGTGGTGCGTGGTGATAATTGTAAAATTCGCTTAGGTGATTTTACCAATGTACAAGAAAATGCCGTGATTCATACAGATGCTGGCATTGAAGTGAATATTGGCAATTATGTTACGATTGGACATCAAGCAACGATTCATGGTTGTACCATTGGCGATAATAGTTTAATTGGCATTAATGCGGTGATTTTAAATCATGCAGTCATTGGTAAAAATTGTATTATTGGTGCAAATGCTTTAATCCCTGAAGGAAAAGTCATTCCAGATAATTCGGTGGTAATGGGTTCCCCTGGGAAAGTGGTAAAAACTTTAGACGAATCAGGCGAAGAAAAATTAAAACAAAGTGCATTACATTATGCTCATCATTTTAAAAAATTTATTCACTTAGAACCAGTTGTATTCTAAATGTAATGGAAGATAGGAAAATCGCACATGATTTTCCTATTTTTAATGGATTTGTAATAAAAATAGAAATTTAGCGACATGATTTAACACAATAAAATAGTTTTTCTTGACCATTTGTTGAATAATACGCACCAATAAATATATTTGGAGTCAATGAAGATGACTGAATCTTCTTTAAGCCCTAACACAACACAAAAATGGTCAATAGCGATTCGTATCTTTCATTGGCTTGGTGCATTCATGATTTTATCAGCGTGGTTTACGGCTGAAGTGGTACGCAATATTGGTTTTCACAAAGCCTTAGGGGTGAGTTTTTTATTGTGGACGATTGCTCGGCTGGTCAGTCGCTTTGTATTAAAAGCACCAACTATTGCAATGCCAAAATGGCAAACAGGAATTGCTCACGCAACGCATGGCGGTTTGTATTTATGTATGTTTGCAATGCCAATTTCAGGTTTATTGATGACCATGTATGCAGGGCGTGAGACCAGTGTTTTTGGTTTATTTAATATTCCTGTAATGGTTACTCCTGATGGGCAAATGGCAAAAATTTTTAATGAATTACATACAGATATTTGGTGGGTGATTTTATTGGTATTATTAGCTTTACATATTGGTGGGGCGTTATATCATCAATTTATTTTAAAAGATAATTTAATTTCTCGTATGAAGTAATCACATACATCAAAAAAATGGTATAACCTATTGTTATACCATTTTTTTTGGGTTAGCGGTCTTGACGGTCTTGTTTAACCAATAAGACTTTGCCTGTTTTTGCATCGACTTTTACGTCATATTCCATGCCATTTTGTGTAACAAGTTCGACATCAAAGTATGCACCACGATATTGGCTATGTTCAAATTCCACATCTTCAATCATACTGCCTTTAACTTGTGCTTGGGCAATTTGTCCTGCTTTTTCATGGCTGATGTAGCTGGCTTGGTTTTGTTGATAAATCAGGTCATCATTATCCGCCATTGCCATTGGAGCGGTAAACATTGCAACGGTGCTAAGTGTTGCAGTTGCGATAAGGTGTTTTAAGTTCATGGTAAAGTTCCTTGTCTTGTTAGGTTGAATGTTGAGTTAAAATTAGTCGTTGTAATCACGTTTAACGTAAATCACTTTGCCTGTTTTTGCATTGATTTTTACGTCATACTCTAAGCCTTTGCTGTTGCGGATTTCAACGTCATAGGTTGCACCATAGCCATCGTCATTGCGGTCAAAGTCAATGCTTTTAACTGTGCCTTTTACACGGCTTTGAGCAATTTGTTTTGCTTTTTGTGATGAAATGTAGTTGCCTTTCTTTTGTTGAGTTACGCTGACACGGTCATCGTCATCATAATCATCATTTGCCATTGCAATTGGGGCAAAGCTAATGGTTAAAGTTGAAATCACCATTGCGGTAGCAAGTTTTTTTAAGTTAAACATGGGAGATTCTCCAATCATTTGTCTTTCAGTTGTTGAACGGTGTTCATGTTTTGATGGGTGTATTATAGGAAGTGAAAATTAGCTTAGAATTAGTGGTGTGTAATGATTTTTTTTGGAGTGTTAATGGAATGTAAAATAAGAGTTATCTTACCATCTCATTGTATCTTTTAAAATGTTGCTCTTCATTGTTGAATCTAAACGTTTATTATTTTAGACTAAGTGAAATCTAACTTTAGGAGACCGTTATGTCAGATTATGTGTGGCTGTGTGATTATACAGATTTTTCTGTTGCTGATACTTACAATATTGTCATTCAAACAAAAAAATTTGATGGGTGCAAATATTTTTATCTTGAAGAGAAAAAAAAATGTAGTCATCTTGACTCAAAAGAGTTGATTGATTTTAATATTCTTTATAAGGCGGAAGATGAATTTTTCAATTCTTGGAAAAATTATCAATTTATTCCAAATAAGAATATGCCAATTTCCCTATTTAAAAGACCTGATATTAATGAATATAGATTTCCAAAATCAACGGAGTTTTTTTTTAGGATAGTAAATAGTTATTTGGTAATTCATCAAAAACTATATAATATCATATCTCAATTTAATCTTGGCAAAACTCACTTTAGCCAAGTCTATATTTATGATATTGAGACCAAAGAACAGCTATCTGATATACCTTATTATTTTGTGAATATTGCAGAGAATTTTGAGTTTTTAAATTTAAATGAAAGCAAAGGCATTAGA
>JBHACK010000159.1:0-2949 GCA_041854545.1 Acinetobacter sp.
ATAGCAATCTAAATGAATGCGATGACCTTGCCAATCAAACCATTCTTCGCTTGGTAAGTGCGTGTTTGGAATATGAAATTCTTTTGGCATGGTGTTTTGCAGTTGTTGCCAAGTACGTTGTTGTTGATACAGTTGCATAATTGCTCCAATTAGTTAGCTTGTTTAAACTTTTAAACAAATAGTTGGTTAAAAAACCTGTTTATCACAGGTTAAATTTTTATCAAGAAGTCTGTTTAGCTTGTGCAAAGGCTTGTAACACTTGATGTAACAAGGCTTCGGACTCATCAAGCTGGGCAGAATAAAAGCGTTCTGTACCAATTCTCTCAACCGTTACCATCTTTGCATTTAACATTAAACGCAGATGATGGGATACCGCAGGGCGTGAAATGGGTAATTGCTCGGCAAGTTGATTAACGCTCATTTTCCCTTGTTCAAAAAGTAAATTTAGGATTTGATGGCGGTTTTCATCACTTAAAATGGTAAAGGTCGGAATACACGCCTTAAGCAAATCCATGGTTTGTTGGCTCATGGTAATTGTTCATTTGTTTAAGAACTTAAACATAGTATAGTGATTTTTTGGGTAATGTCAAGGAAATTTTTTTATATTGGACTACACTATGTTGCGATAGCGGTTTAACTTACTGTTGCAAATACGAAATATCAGGATACCCTACCAAAACCAAGAAAACTTGGTTACAATATTCTTTATTTTTTATGAAGATGAGAACAATCGCATGGCTCAATTACACGAGATTTTAGCATGGTGCGACCAGCAACTTTTAACCCATGAATTTAAAGATTATGCCCCAAATGGCTTACAAATTGAAGGGAAACAGGACATTAAAAAAATTGTAACTGCCGTTACCGCATCGCTTGATGCGATTGAATCCGCCATTCAACTTAATGCAGATATTTTATTGGTACATCATGGCTACTTTTGGAAAGGTGAAGATTATCCGATTGTTGGTATGAAAGGCAAACGCATTAAAAAGCTGATTCAACACGATATTTCTCTTGTTGCCTATCATTTACCGCTAGATGCTCACCCTGTTTGGGGCAATAATGTTGCGATTGCTGAACGTTTAGGCTTAGAAAATATTCAACCTTTAGATACGTCTGCTCGCCATTCGATTGGCAATATTGGCGAATTACCGACCGCTCTCTCCGCACAAGAATTTCAACAACTGTTGCGTGAAAAAATTCAAATTCATTTAACTGATACGCCAATTTTACATTTACCTGCAGAAAAAGCCCAAATTAAAAAAGTAGGATTCTGTACAGGTTCCGCTCAAGATTACATTCACCAAGCCTATGCGATGGGTTGTGATGCCTTTATTTCAGGCGAAGTAAGTGAACGTACTTTTTATGATGCTAAAGAATTAGATGTACATTATTTTGCTTGCGGACATCATGCAACCGAACGTTATGGCGTACAACGTTTAGGACAAGCGATTGCCGAACAATTTGGCTTAGAGTACGATTATATTGAATTACATAATCCAATTTAATTTTGTTTAGCTTTAAAAATGAAAAAGAGATTAAATATCAATATTTAATCTCTTTTTTTCTCTTAAGATTGATTCTCTTTTTTATCTTTACCTTTTTCCAACATGGAATCAATCATATCATGTTTATTAAACTCTTTATATTCAGGTTTTGCCTCATAACTTTGCCAAGCCTTTTGCACGCTTTCTGGTGAAATATCATTCACGCTTAATGGTTCATTTGGCGTTGAAACAGAATCAAATTTTTTAACAGTCATCAGCCTATTCCTTTTTAACATGGAGATGAGTTTAACATACTCACATTTCCATAAATTTGCAAGGGGGAAAGTTTAAAAAATCAGCTTTTTTGCTGATTTTGACCATCATTTCTTGAAGATGATTTGCTAATCGTTTATAAAATACCGTACAATATCACAGATACAAATAAACCCTATAGTTTGGAGTGATGACGAAATGTCGCAACGCACCCTATCGCAGTATTTACAACAACACAATAGCCAAATTCCAACCGCTCTTGCCAATGTCATTGAAACCCTTGCTCACGTTTGCCAACGTATTGATACCACTTTACAAAAAGGGGCATTAGCGGGCGTACTTGGCAGTGCGGAGAATGAAAATGTACAAGGGGAAACGCAGAAAAAATTAGATGTCATTTCTAATGACTATTTAATGCAAGCCTTAATTACCCATGCCAATGTTGCAGGATTTGCATCAGAAGAATTAGACCAATTTACACCTGCCCAAGCATCAGGCGAATATTTAGTATTATTTGACCCATTAGACGGTTCAAGTAATTTAGATATTAATATGGGCGTGGGGACAATTTTCTCCATTTTACCTGCTAAAAATCACCCTGTTCAAGCAGACGATTTTTTACAAGCAGGACGTGAGCAAGTGTGTGCTGGTTATGTGCTATACGGGCCTTCTACTATGCTTGCTTTAACGACTGGACACGGCGTTGATATTTTCACTTTAGATGTCGATAATAAACAATTTTTATTGACCCATGAACAAGTGAAAATCAGCGAAGAAACACAAGAATTTGCCATCAATATGTCAAATCAACGTCATTGGGAAGCTCCTGTGCAACGTTATATTGAAGAATTATTGGCAGGTAAAACTTCTGTGCGTGGCAAAGATTTTAATATGCGTTGGGTTGCGTGTATGGTTGGTGATGTACACCGTATTTTATGCCGTGGCGGAATTTTTATGTATCCATATGATACCAAAGACCCGAAAAAGGCAGGGCGTTTGCGTTTAATGTATGAAGCGAATCCTATGAGCTTTTTAGTTGAACAAGCAGGCGGTGCGTCAAATACTGGACGTATTCGTATTATGGACGTTCAACCAAACGACATTCATCAGCGTATTCCTGTCATTTTAGGTTCTAAACAAGAAGTTGAACGTGTGGTCAGCTATCACTAATCGAAGTATGATACAATGC
>JBHACK010000160.1:0-9357 GCA_041854545.1 Acinetobacter sp.
TGTACTAAGGCGATATTTTATGAACAATTCTGCTGATTCATCTACAACACAAGGTTTTCTGTTTTCACGGCGATTTATGCCGATGTTTTTAACGCAATTTTTTGGTGCGTTAAATGATAATGTATTTAAACAAGTGTTGTTGCTTTTAATTAGTTATGGCTGGTTACAACAAACCACAAATGTGAGTTTACTCAATAATTTAGCTGGATTATTATTTATTTTACCTTACTTTATTTTTTCGGCGACTGCTGGACAAATTGCTGACCGTTATGAACGTGCATCTTTAATTCGTCAATTAAAGTTTTTAGAAATTGTCATTATGTTAATTGCGACCGTTGGTTTATTTATTGGCAATGTGTATTTATTATTATTTTCTTTATTTTTAATGGGAACGCAATCCACTTTTTTTGGCCCAATTAAATATGCAATTTTACCTGAAATTTTACAGGAAAAAGAATTAATTTCAGGGAATGCCATTTTCCAAGCAGGGACATCATTGGCAATTTTGTTTGGTATGTTGTTAGGGGGCGTGCTGATTGGGCTTGCTCAAGGGCAAATGTGGGTGATTAGTGTTGCTGTCCTTGCCATTGCGGTGTTGGGTTATTTTGCCAGTTGTGCGATTTTACCACAAAAAATTGCATCGCCTAATTTAGTGGTGAATTGGAATTTCTTGCAAACCAGTTGGCAAACTTTAGTTTTTGCTTACCGTTTACCGATAGTGTATGTGGTGTTATTGGGCAATTCTTGGTATTGGTTTTATGGAGCAAGTCTGCTCACTCAAATCCCTGAAATGACAAAAGTTTATTTAAATGGGGCTGAATCTGTCGTTAGTTTTTTATTGACCTGTTTTTCCATTGGAGTTGGTATTGGTTCATTTATTTGTCAGCGTATGGGGCAAGATAAAACGCCAAATCAAATGTTAAAATTGGTGATTTTTGGCTCAATCGGACTGACCCTATTTGCCTTTTATTTAGCCTATAGTTTAACGATTTTACCGCCAGCACAAGGCACAACTTTACTTGGCTTAAAAGATGTGTTGCAAATGCCAAGTTATTACCATTGTTTTACAGCAGTTACCTTGCTTGGCGTTGTTGGGGGCTTTTATATTGTGCCACTTTATACCATGATGCAGTATTTTTCACCAAGTAGCCATCGTGCCAGAATTGTAGCAGCCAATAATATTTTAAATGCGGTGTTTATGGTTACATCTGCCATTTTTGCGATTATTATCTTAAGTCTTGTAAAATGGTCAATCGTCATTCTCTTTAGTATGATTGCGATTTTAAATGCCTTGCTTAGCGTGGGATTATTGGTTAAACTAAATCGATTACTTAAAACAACTGAATAATTTATGCGACATTATCATTTTACTGACCATTTCATTAAAACCTTTGACCAAGCCTTACGCAGTTTAGTGCCAAATACCACTAAGGCTCAACGTCCTAACCCTGCATTAGACAGTGAATCTCCGTTAAGCATTACGGAATCTCGTCATGTTGCAGGGTTAATGCGTGTTAATCATAGCGGTGAAGTGTGTGCTCAAGCCTTATATCATGGGCAAGCCTTGACCGCAAAATTACCGCACGTTAAACAAGAAATGCAACACGCTGCACAAGAAGAACAAGACCATTTGGCATGGTGTGAACAACGTTTAAACGAATTAAACAGTTATCCAAGTTTACTCAACCCTGTATGGTATAGTTTATCGTTTACAATGGGGGCATTAGCAGGATTGGCAGGTGATGAGTATAGTTTAGGCTTTGTGGCAGAAACAGAACGCCAAGTGAGTTTGCATTTAGAACAACACATCAGCCAATTACCGATTCAAGATGACCGTTCATATCGCATTTTAAATCAAATGAATATTGATGAATTACAACATCGAGATACCGCATTAAATGCTGGCGGTGTTGAATTGCCAATCCCTGTTAAAATCACCATGACCGCAATTTCTAAGGTAATGACCAAAACCAGTTATTATATTTAATACAATAAAAAGGCGAATTACTTACAATTCGCCTTTTTAAATATACTTAATCTTTCATATTTAAATATTTTTGTAATTCTTTATCTTTACGGCGATATTTCCATTCACGAAAAACCCCTAAATGCGATAATATCAAAAAGACCGCAACCATTAATAAAGTGGCAATGCCTGCAAAAAATAAATCTGTACTTGTGATTGCAATAAAAAACGCCCCTACACTTAAAAGAAGTAGCACCGCTAACACAAAATAAGCTAAAACATTCATGAAGTTCACCCTTGTTAGAATTGACATTATTTGTCAGTAGTTTCTCTCTAAAAATGCTTTTTATCAACATATTTTTACATAAAATTACAAATAAATTGACCTACATCACACATTCCGCCACAAAAAAGGTCTTCTGAACAGAAGACCTAAACATGAGCAAAAGATGATTATTTATCCGTTTCAAATAACGCTGCAACAAATGATTTTGCAGAAAATGGACGTAAATCATCAATTTTTTCACCCACGCCAATAAAACGAATTGGAACATGAGTACGGCTAGCAATATTAAATAAAACACCGCCTTTTGCTGTGCCATCAAGTTTGGTAATGGTAATGCCTGTTAAACCGACCGCTTCATCAAACATTTCTACCTGATTGATGGCATTTTGTCCTGTTCCTGCATCAACCACTAACATGATTTCATGTGGTGCTGTCGCATCAATTTTTTGCATGACACGTTTAACTTTTTTCAATTCTTCCATTAAATTGCTTTTATTTTGTAAACGTCCTGCAGTATCTGCAATTAAAACATCAATGCCTTTGGCTCTCGCACTTTCAAAGGCATCAAAAATTACAGATGCACTATCGGCACCATGTCCTTGGGCAATTACAGGAATATCATTTCGCTCGCCCCATATTTGTAATTGTTCTGTTGCTGCGGCACGGAAGGTATCCCCTGCTGCCAACATTACTTTTTTCCCTTCGCCTTGTAAACGTTTTGCCAATTTACCAATGGTTGTGGTTTTGCCCACACCATTGACCCCAACCATTAAAATCACATACGGACGTTTATTGCTGTCAATATGTAGTGGTTTGACGCGTGGCGTTAATAAAGCAACTAATTCTTCTTGTAAGGCTTTATATAAGGCATGAGAATAGATTAAATCGCCCCGTGCTGTACGTTCAGTTAAATTGGCAATAATGGTTTTGGTCGCATCTACCCCAATATCTGCAACTAATAATTGCTCTTCGACTTCTTCTAATAATTCATCATCAATTTCTTTACCACCAATTAAGATATTGACCATGCCATCAGTAAAACTTTTACGGGTTTTGTTTAACCCTTCTTTCATACGGCTAAAGAAACCGCCTTTCTTTGGTTCTTCTTGTTGTGGCTGTTCAATTTCTGGCTCAACAGGTGCAGGTTCAGCGGTTGTATTTTGAACGTCTATCTCAACTTTTGGTAAATTAGGCAAAGTAACATCATCATCGTCTAAATCTTGATGAAGAGAGAATTTATTAAAAGGCTGTTGTTGCATGATATTCCTATAGATAAATAAACTAATATGTTCAACTCGTTGCATTGTAACATAGTACAATGAAAAAATTCACCTAAGAATGTGATTCCGCCCATCTTTACATGAAAAAAATCAAAAATAAAAAGACATCTGAATTAGACTTAATCTCTCTTGAGAAAAATTAAGTTTAATGCAAATGTCTTTTTAAACTAAACCAATATTAGGGCAGTTATCACGCTTTTAAATAGTATTCAAACTCTTCCCCTAACTGCATTGCTAAACTGTTGCCTGTTAAATCACAAGTAACTAAGCCATATTCTTTTTTAAAATGAAAGCTAAACCCTTGACCATCGGCTAAATTTTTTACCGTATAGCCTAACTTTTCTAACCAAATACGAAAAGCCAATACATTTTTTGCTTTAACCACTGTCTTTTTCATGTGTGTACCCCGTATCTTGTGTTACATGATATTGTACTTTAAGATAAGGGGAAAAAGTGATTTTTAAAGTCAGATTTTGCATTTTTTGGACATTTTTTACCGATTTACAACAAAATCTGGCACTTTAAGAAGAAATCATGAAACCATTATTGATTATTGATAGGTACGCCCTTGATGCTTTAACCAACCATCAATATGACGCTTGTTCGGGTCATGATGTGTCCAATGCACAACACCGCCTTTATCGCTATACTCATATTCCCCATAAAATGCGACCGTATCGCCTTTTTTAAGGTTTTCAATGCGTGGAGCAAGGTCAATATTATGTGCAATTAAAATACTAATGCCATTATCCAACTTTAACAAAAACTTTTGATGGCGTGAACCTTCATTATCATCAGGCAAAACCGCTAACACAGTCCCAGCACTTTGTACTTGAAGATTACTTTGCTTTTGTTGAAATGCTTGAGCAATTTTAATCGAATCATTTTGCCCACTCGATGGCGTTGCCTTACTTTGAGCTGATGATGTTGGATTGCTTGGAGTTGCTGTTTGTCCTGTGCTTGCAGTTGTTGCAGGCGTTTGCACCGTTGGCGTAGATGATGGTTGTTCCGTATTTAAATTAATACCAAAATAACTGGCAATTAATAAAATCACTAAACCACCAAAACTTAGTTGCTTATTATTCATAATCAAACCTTATTTACAATAAAAAAATTAACGTGGAATTTCTGAAAATAAACTATTCGCTTTTGCCATAATTTCAGTTAGATTATATCGATGATGATAATTTCGCATTAATAAATACACTACTTTACAATAATAACGAGCATCTCGCTCACTCATGGGTAATAAAACACGATGATTTAAATAATATTTATAATCAACATCATCTGCAAAACGCACATAATCTAAATTTAAATAATATCCTGTAGGATACTCTTTGCCATACTCATCTACATGAACATCAATAGAAAAATAACAGCGATACAAATATTTAAATGGAATACGCTCCATTTCACCAGAAATAGAATCTTTTTGTACTTCAATATAATGAGAATATATTGATAAATAAACTGGATTTAAAATACGATCTTTTTCTGATAAAAATAATACCCAAAAACAAATCGTAAATATCGCATAAATACAGGTCATCAAAAAATCAAATTTGTGAGAATTAGAATAGGTTAATGCCAGCAAAATCAAAAATGCCAATCCATACAACACCATTTTAGCAAAGAAAACTCTTCTTTTCTTTCGCAAATGAATCGGTAATGGCACATAAGCTAAATCAAAATTTACACTTTCATCAATTTGTTCATAATGGATTCTCAACGACACGGCTCCATCTTAGGCATTATAAGAACCTGTATTCACAACATTACGCTGTAAAATTTTGTTTAACATTAAAGAATTAATGTTTGCTTTTGCATGAAAAAACGTTATGAATACAGGTTCTAACATCGTTTTCACGCTCAAATGTTCGTACATTATTCTAGCATAAAGAAACGCTTTTTGATTCAAATTCAAATCGAAATTTTCCTAAAATTATGTTATAACACTAATTTTTTGAGATAAACACATGAACAGTTTAAGCCAACTCAAGGCACTCACAACCATCGTTGCCGATACAGGCGATTTAGTCGCTATCCGCCAATTTAAACCCCTTGATGCAACCACAAACCCATCTTTAATTACCGCTGCCGCAAAACAAGCAGAAAATGATGGGTTAATTCAATCCGCTTATCAACAGGCACAGGCAGAAGGCTTAACAGGCGATGCGTTACTTAATCGCACCATTGACCTTTTAACGGTCAAACTAGGTGTAGAAATTTTAAGCATTATTGATGGACGAGTTTCTACCGAAGTCGATGCAAGTTTATCTTATGATACTGTTGCAACTATTGCCAAAGCCAAAGAATTACTGGCAATTTACCAAGATTATGGTATTGATAAATCAAGAATTTTAATTAAAATTGCATCTACATGGCAAGGTATTCAAGCAGCAAAACAACTGGAACAAGAAGGCATTCATTGTAACTTAACGCTATTATTTGGTATGCACCAAGCCCAAGCCTGTGCCGATGCAAATGTAACTTTAATTTCACCTTTTGTTGGACGTATTTTAGACTGGTACAAAAAACGTGATGGCGTGGACAGCTACCCGATTGAACACGATGCAGGCGTAAATTCTGTTCGTCAAATCTACACTTATTACAAACAGCAACACATTAAAACCCAAGTGATGGGAGCAAGTTTCCGCAGTACTGCTCAAATTTTAGCATTGGCAGGTTGTGATTTACTCACCATTGCACCAAGTTTATTGCAACAATTAGAGCAAGATAGCCAAACTGTGCCATGCCAACTCAGCCCAAGTTTAGCCCAACAAGCAGAAATCATTCAACGCCCTGCTCAAACAGAACAATCTTTTTATGATGAGTTAAACGCTGACCCAATGGCGAGTGAATTATTAACTGCTGGCATTCAAGGGTTTATTCAAGCCAAAGAACAATTAATTGATGTTTTAAAACAACGTTTTGTATTTTAATATTATACGATTGAGATAAATAACATCTTGATGATATTTATCTCAATTCAGTTTTTATTATTTTATCGCCTGTAAATAAGTTAATGTGTTTTGAAATACATCTTCTTTATTTAAACTGGCATCTAAACGTTTAATCCGCTGTGGATATTGTTCATATAAAGCTTGATAACCTGCACGAACTTGATTAAAAAATTCCACTTTTTCTTGCTCAAAACGGTCTAACTGACCACGATTTTTAGCACGAGCCATGCCCAATTCAATCGGTGCATCTAACCAAAAGGTTAAATCTGGCATGATTGATACAAAATGAGCATTTAACAGCTGTAATTTTTCCAAACTTAACCCACGCCCAAACCCTTGATAGGTAAAACTAGCGTCTGCAAAACGGTCGCATAACACAATTTTCCCTTCCGCTAAAGCAGGTTGAATAACATGGGCTAAATGTTGAGCTCGAGCCGAGTACATCATCAACAATTCGCTGTCCGCACATAAAGTTTCATCATGCACATTGAGCAATAATTGACGCATTTTTTCAGCTAAAGGCGTTCCCCCCGGTTCACGAGTCAAAATCACGGTTTTCCCTTGTTGCTCAAACCAAGTCGCTAACCGAGCAATTAAGGTACTTTTGCCAACCCCTTCCGTTCCTTCCAAACTAATAAACATCTTACTCTGCCTTTTTACTACGAATCACCGTTAAATATTCTTGCACCGCTTGATTATGTTGGTCTAAAGTTTCGCTAAATTTATGACCGCCTTTACCTGTCGCCACAAAATAAATTGCTTTACTTTGTTTATCAGGGTGCAATGCCGCTTCGATGGCTTTTTGACTTGGCAAAGCAATCGGGGTTGGTGGTAAACCTGTAATCGTATAAGTATTATACGGCGTTGGCGTTCGTAAATCTTCACGAGTAATATTGCCTTTATATTTTTCGCCCATACCATAAATCACCGTTGGGTCAGTTTGTAATTTCATTCCCATGTTTAAACGGCGATAAAATACCCCAGAAACTTGCTTTAATTCTGAATCTACATTGGTTTCTTTATCAATAATAGATGCCATAATCAAGGCTTCATACGGTGTTTTATATGGCAAATCAGGGTCTCGTTTTTCCCATTCTTTGGCTAAAATTTGTTTTTGACGTTGATATAAATCGGTTAAAATTCGCTTATCTGTTTCATTACGATTAAAAAAATAAGTATCTGGAGCAAATAAACCTTCTGGGTGCGTTTCAGGAATATTTAATTCTTTTAATAATTCATCTGTTGGTAAATCCAAAATTGTTTTTTGTACCAAAGGGTCTTTTTTCAAGGTTTCAATTAATTGCTTAAAAGTTGTCCCTTCAATCACCAAAATACGATTCATTTGCACATGTTCAGGGTTTGATACCATCGCAACCACTTGCATCATATTCATATTTGGTTTAACTTCATAAATTCCTGCTTTTAAAGCTTGTTTCACCCAAAATTTTTGATAAAGCCTTAAAAAGATAGGATATTTTACCCCTTGCTCTTCTGCAATACGGTCAATAAAACGATAATAACTATCCCCTTGTTTAATACTAATGGTTTCAGGTTGGCTTTTCATTTGATACGGTTTTAATAAGGTTTCCTTTGCTAAAAAATAACCTGTAATCGCCAAACCAACAGTACCTAATAAAACGACAGCTAAACCAATTTTAATATACTTCCCCAAACCTTTCTTTGCTGGGTCTTGCGATGGATTAGATTGCTCTTGATGACTTAATGAACTCATAAAATAACACACAATGTGAATATTAAACGCTATTATAACAATCTTTCCATCTTTCGCCATCATCATTTTTAACAAGATTAGTAACACATCAACTCCGAAAAATAGCCCATTATCCACTACATTTTTCCCCTTGTAATTCTGAAAAAATACGTTATAATGCCCCTACTCTGGAGTGTTTGCCAACAGGTTTATTCCCCTGAGCCGATATCTACATCTAATGGATTGTCTTTTGTCTATCAGCGTGTAAGCCTATCTTGAAATGGGAAACCCAAGATATACTCAGCAATCTAACCTTGAACTTTAGGGTTCAAGGGTGCGACTTGTAGCGGCACTTTCGGAGCATAAAACTACAAATTTCTCTGCCTTTTTTTTCACAACAATTAACAAACAAAATAGAATCATTTCCTAGAATGATTGGATTTTTTCCCTATTTTTCTGTAAAATTTACTGCTATTGCTTTAAGCAACCCTTTAGCCCATCTCTCTTTACTCTTTTTGACAACAATAAACTGGAGTTATTATGTCAATTTTCTCAATCCATCGTTTGTTTTCTTATACTCTCCTGTTTAGCCTAATCAGCCTAACTGCGTGTACAACTGTTCCAAAAGATAGCAACAGTAATACAGCATCGACTGCTACTCCGCCAACAACTACGACTACACCAAC
Organism: Acinetobacter sp.; assembly: GCA_041854545.1. Classification (GTDB taxonomy): domain Bacteria; phylum Pseudomonadota; class Gammaproteobacteria; order Pseudomonadales; family Moraxellaceae; genus Acinetobacter. Next base: position 8,896 of record JBHACK010000160.1, read on the forward strand.
AACGCCAACAAAACAAAAGATTCCAAGTACACATACTGTTGCGTCAGGCGAAACTTTGAGCATTATTGGACAAAAATATGGTTTAGATTATGTAAGCATTGCTGATATTAATAAAATCCCTGCACCATATAATAAAATTAGCGTAGGTCAAAAACTCAAATTAACAGGTGCAAAAACCATTACTGCTAATGAAATTAAATGGGTTCGTCCTGTAAGTACACATCATCGTAAATTATTACAAGGACAATATCACACGGTTTACTATAAAGGTAAAGTTGGTGATTCAATTTATGCTGCTGCAGATGGTTATGTGATTTATGCAAGTGCACCGACATCAACACATAAGAACTTGAAAAAGAAAGGAAATACCATCATTATTATTCACCAAAACCAATACAGTAGTGTTTATGCACACAACTCACGCATTTTAGTAACTGCTGGAACATATGTAAAAGCAGGACA
>JBHACK010000161.1:0-5734 GCA_041854545.1 Acinetobacter sp.
ACGGTCATTCTTGACCCAATGTGTGGTTCAGGTACTTTTATTATTGAAGCCTTAATGCTTTTAACCGATAGAGCCCCTGGGTTAGTCCGTCGTTTTGGTTTTAATGGTTGGCATGGACATGACCGTGAATTATGGCTCAAACTCAAGGCAGAAGCGGTACAACGCCATGAAACAGCCTTAGCTCAACCATTACCACAATTTTATGCTTATGATGCAGATTGGAATGCAGTAAAAGCTACACGACAAAATATTATTGCAGGGGGATTTGAGTCCTTACTTGACCGCATTCGTATAGAAGAACGCACCTTAGCGGATTGGGACGATTTTCATTTAACTGAACAAGATAAGGTTTTTGTAGTGACTAATCCGCCTTATGGCGAACGATTGGGCGATAAAGCATCAAACCGTAGTTTATATTTAGGTTTATCGGCACAATTTCAAAAACATTTTCCACATCAACAGGTTGCGGTGATTGCATCACAAGTTGAAAATGCGGACGTTTTAGCCTTACAAGATACATCAACATTACGTTTGATGAATGGTAAATTACCGATTTATGTTCGTTTTGGACAGGTCAAAGCCATTGAACAAAAAGTCCCATTTTTAGCAACATGGCAAGCGGAAAAAGTCGAATTTCCAGATGCTCAAGATTTTGCCAACCGTTTACAAAAAAATATGCAAGCCTTGAAAAAATGGGCAACACAACACGATATTTATTGTTTACGTTTATATGATGCAGATTTGCCTGATTTTAATTTAGCCATTGATTTATATGGAGATAAATTACACGTTCAAGAATATGCACCACCAAAGAAAATCGACCCTGAAAAAGCCAAAAAACGTTTTAATTTAGCCTTGTCTGCCATTCGCCAAGTAACAGGATTAGGACGTGATGCCATTTTCATCAAAACTCGTGCCAAACAAACTGGCAAAAATCAGTATGAAAAACAAAGTACCGCATCAAAACGCTTTGTTGTGCAAGAAGGGCAAGCCAAAATTTTAGTGAATTTAACCGATTATCTCGATACAGGGTTATTTCTTGACCATCGTGCAATTCGTTTACGCATTGCCAAAGAAGCCAAAGGCAAGCACTTTTTAAATTTATATAGTTATACGTCCACGGCGAGTTTACACGCTGCGTTAGGCGGTGCAGCAAGCACGACAAGTGTAGATTTATCAAATACTTATATTAATTGGTCAAAAGAGAATTTTGTCTTAAATGGCTTGACTGTTGACCATGCTGATGAACAGCATATTTTTTATACCAGTGATTGTTTTGAATGGCTGAAACAAGGCACCGAAAAATATGATTTAATTTTCATTGACCCGCCAACCTTTTCTAATTCCAAAAAATTCTATGGAACATTTGATGTGCAACGTGACCACGTTTCCTTGATTAAACGTGCAATGAATCGTTTAACATTAGATGGAACACTTTATTTTTCAAATAATTACCGAGATTTCGAGTTAGATGAAAGCCTAAGCCAATGGTATGATATTCAAGAAATTACCCATGAAACCATCGATATGGATTTTAAACGCAATCAAAAAATTCACCGAGCATGGAAAATCACACATCCATTTGAATAGCTGAAAAAGGTCTGAATAGACCTTTTTCTCTTTGATGTGTATGTTTTTATTATCATTAGTAGAGAAGTCTTGAGAAGATAGTTTAGAGCTGATAAGCTGAAATGGTTTGATAAACATAGGTCTTATTAATCGTTAAATCGAATTAATTTTAAAAAATTATTCGTTTTTACAGATTAAAAAAGATGTTTTATACTCCATCTCGTAAAGATAACACACGTTGTTAAAAAAATATTGGTTATTTAGCAATATTGCCAAACGTACCAATCCCATTCACCCAACAAAAGGTAACTCAATGATGAGCAAAACAATCACAGGCTGTCCAGTCCACGGCAGTAACACTCAAGAAGGACAAACCCCACTTGCATGGTGGCCAAAAACCTTAAACTTAGACATCTTGCACCAACACGACAAAAAAGTAAATCCACTTGGTGAAGACTTCAACTATGCCGAAGAAGTCAAAAAATTAAATGTTGAAGAATTAAAACAAGACATTCGCAACCTTTTGCGTGATAGCCAAGACTGGTGGCCTGCAGACTATGGCTATTATGGCGGTTTGATGGCTCGTATGGCATGGCATGCGGCAGGCTCTTACCGTGCCCAAGATGGTCGTGGTGGTGGCAACACAGGCAATCAACGCTTTGCCCCATTAAACAGCTGGCCTGACAATGCTAACCTTGATAAAGCACGCCGTTTATTGTACCCAATCAAACAAAAATACGGTAATCGTTTATCTTGGGCGGATTTAATTATCCTAGCAGGTACAATGGGTTATGAAGCAGCAGGATTAAAAACATTTGGTTTTGGCTTTGGTCGAGAAGACATTTGGCACCCTGAAAAAGATGTTTATTGGGGTAGTGAAAAAGAATGGTTGGCTAAATCAGGTGGCGAAGGCACACGCTGGACAGAAAACCGTGAACTTGAAAATCCACTTTCAGCGGTGATGATGGGCTTAATCTACATCAACCCAGAAGGTGTAGATGGCAATCCTGACCCAATCAAAACCGCACGAGATATGCGTATCACCTTCTCACGCATGGGCATGAATGATGAAGAAACCGTTGCTTTGGTTGCAGGTGGTCATACCATTGGTAAACAACATGGTAATGGCGATGCGTCTAAAGTCGGTGCAGAGCCGGAAGCTGCAGACATTGCAGAACAAGGCTTGGGCTGGAGCTATGAACAACCGGGTAAGATTACATCAGGTATCGAAGGGGCTTGGACAACTCACCCTGACCGTTGGGATAACGAATTTTTCAAACTTCTATTTAAATATGAAGATAAATTTCAAATCGTGCGTTCACCTGCTGGGGCAAAACAATGGGAACCTTCTGAAATGGATGAAGAAGATATGCCTGTTGACCAAAATGACCCAAGCATTAAACGCAAAATTACCATGAATGATGGCGATATGGCGTTAATCAAAGACCCAGAATATCGCAAAATTTCTGAAAAATTCTTAAATGACCAAGCGGCATTTGATGATGCTTTTGCTCGTGCATGGTTTAAATTGACACACCGTGATATGGGGCCAAAAAGCCGTTATCTAGGGCCAGACGTACCAAGTGAAGATTTAATTTGGCAAGACCCGATTCCTGCGGTGGATTACACCTTAAGCGATACTGAAATTGCTGAATTAAAAGCAAAAATCTTGGCAACAGGGTTAAGCATTGCTGAACTTGTAGCAACCGCTTGGGATTCAGCACGCACCTTCCGTCAATCAGACTATCGTGGTGGTGCGAACGGTGCACGCATTCGCCTTGCTCCACAAAAAGACTGGATTGGCAACGAACCAGAACGCTTGGCAAAAGTTTTAGCTGTCTATGAAACACTACAAGCAAGCCTTGAGAAAAAAGTAAGCATTGCGGATTTAATCGTGCTTGGCGGTACAGCAGCAGTTGAACAAGCAGCCAAAAATGCAGGTGTAGAGATTGTTGTCCCATTCTTGGCAGGTCGTGGTGATGCAACTGTTGAACAAACCGATGCAGAAAGTTTTGAGTACTTAAAACCAATTCATGACGGTTTCCGCAACTTCCAAGAAGCACATTACGCACCACAACCAGAAGAATTGTTACTTGACCGTGCTCAACTGATGGGCTTAACTGCACCTGAAATGACTGTATTGGTTGGTGGTTTGCGTGTCTTAGGGGCAAACTATGGCGATAGCAAACATGGTGTATTTACTGACCGAGTTGGCGTGTTAAGTACAGACTTTTTCCGTAACCTTGTGGACATGAACAACACTTGGCAACCAACAGGACGCAATAGCTACAACATTTGCGACCGTAAAACAGGTGCTGTAAAATGGACAGCAACCCGTGTGGATTTGGTGTTTGGTTCAAACTCAATTTTGCGTGCGTATAGCGAACTATATGCCCAAGATGATGCAAAAGAAAAGTTTGTCAAAGACTTTGTTAATGCGTGGGTTAAAGTGATGAATGCAGACCGTTTTGATGTGAAATAATCAAAACTTAAGCAAAAAATGGCATAATCAGCAATGGTTATGCCATTTTTTATTCAATCACCATTAGTACTTGGTAGGTATCAGAAACTTTTTGAAAAATCAGACAATTTTACGCCCTAATAACATCCCTACCTTGACACAACCCCTTATTTTTAGGATAATTTTTGGTAGTATTAATTTGGATTAATCAGATTTGGGAATTTATCATGAAAAAATTAGCTATTTTTGCTATGAGTGCGATGATTATTGGCTGCACCAGTATGGGTACAACAACTCAAAAATCCACCATAAATTCTACTGAGTACGGAAATTATTCAGGAAAAGGCGGCATGACCGCTTATGCAATTGATGATAATGCCTATAAATATCATTATGATTATGGTTTTACTGGCATTGATGCTATGGGATGGGATAGTAATTTACAATTTGCATGGTCAAGAATTGCCGCTGCAAAAACCTGTAATATGCCCGTGGACAGCAAGAAAATCATCCCTTTGCTTATCAAAAAATATGGGTATGACAGTATCGTACATGAATTAAATGGTGTTGATTTTCATTTTATGCAACAAAAAAGTATTAAGAACTTTTGCAATGATAAGCGTATGGCTGAATTAAAAATTGTTATTCCACAAATGACAAAAGGTCAATTTGTTCAAAAATTTTAATACCAAGATTATGTTTTAAATTATTTAAAACATAACTTATCTATCAAACGGCATAATCAGCAATGGTTATGCCATTTTTGATTCAATCGCCATTAGTCCTTGGTAGGTATCAGAAACTTTTTGAAAAATCAGACAATTTTACGTCCTAATAACATCCCTACCTTGACACAATCCCTTATTTTTAGGATAATTTTTGGTGGTGTTAATTTGGATTAATAGACTTAAGGAATCCATCATGAAAAAATTGTTAATACTCGCCCTTGCTACACTCATAACACAACAAGCAGTGGCTACGAATTGGTTTTTACTTAACGAAGATGATATTAACAAAGATTATATTGACCTTGATAGCATTCAGGCGGATTATTTAACCAATGACACGCCTGTGATGACCGCATGGTCACAAACGGAATATAAGCAAGCACAGGATATAGGCAATGGCAAAAAAATTTGGTCTAGCAAAAATTTTATCTATTTTGACTGCCGTGCTCGCAAATCAGACACTGAATATTTAGCCGGCTACGATAAGCAAGGCAAAGTGGTTGCTAGTGGTAACATTCCATCCTTTAGCCGTTATTCATCTATCAATTGGGAGAGAGTCATTCCAGACTCCTTAGGTGAAATCGAACTCAACACCGTCTGCGCCTACGCCAACTAATCCTTCACCCATCTGTCATCAGATATTTTTTATGCTTACCCCACCCAAACTCATCTATCACCTGCCCAAAGGCATCATCAAGTGGTGCAGAAATGACAACAGCTTGCTGACTGACAGGGTGAGTAAAACTTAAACAACGAGCATGGAGCATTAAGCGTTTTACGCCCACATTGTGCAAAATTGCTCGATTTTGAGCCGTATCGCCATAGGTTGTATCACCGACAATAGGGTGAAAAAGATGGGTCATATGTCGTCTAAGTTGGTGTTTTCGTCCTGTAATCGGGGTTAATTCCATCCATGAATAGCGAGAAGTTTGAAAGCGTTTACAGGAAATAAACGGCTGTTCTGTGGTTGCCAAAC
>JBHACK010000162.1:0-10330 GCA_041854545.1 Acinetobacter sp.
ATCTGTTGTAGCAGGTGTGGTTGCAGTTGGATTTTGTGTATCTGCAGTTAAGCCTGTTTTAGTTGCATCTGTGCTTGGAGCTTTAATATCGGCTGGTTTTACGCCTGCAGGTTGTGGTTTTTCTTGTGCTACAACGTAGGTTCCGCCTTTGGCATTGGTTAATAAACTCATCCATACATTACCATCAGCATGGCGAATTAAGTAACTTGTTGATGTTGTACCAGCAGTTTTTAATTGTTCTACTAATTCAGCAGAAAGCCCTTGTTTTGCCCATTCATCTACCATATTGGCAGGAATTTGCTCTGCAGAGATTTCTACACCGCCTAATTTTGCAATGTTATCTGCAAAATATTTTTTAACATCTGCCTCAACAAATGGTTTATCTTTACTGCCTGTAAATGGGAAGGCTTGAACATTGCCTTCAATCCATTGTGTTGCCCCTTTAACAAGGAATGGATATTTGCTTTTATCGGTTAATTTTTCTTTTAATTCGCCTGCAGTATAGCCTTCAGGAAGTTGAATAAATGGGAATTTTCCTAAAGTTGCTGTGCTTAATGGGAATTGATTAATATCAAATGCTGGGGTTGTTACTTCTGTTTGAGCAGTTGGCTCAGCAGAGTTGGTTTTCTTTTGTGGAACTTGTGGTTGGCACGCCATTAATGCTAATGATAATGCAGATAATACAAATGCGGTTTTTAATTTCATGGTAGAAAAACTCCAAAAAGTTTAAACACGATGGAAATGTCAAACTGCTATTCAACCACATTTTGTTGTGTTGTTTAACATGACCAACGATTATTTTAACAAGCGAATACTTGTTTGCAGTATTTTAGCAAACTATTTTAATTTTGCGTTGAAATTTAGCATTTTCATCATAAATTTTTTAAGGCATAATCATTGTTTTTATTGATGGTTAAATAAAATGGGACATCGTTTAAGTAAAATTTATACACGCACAGGCGATAATGGCACAACAGGTCTGGGCGATGGTTCTCGCATTGCCAAAGATGATGTGCGAATCCAAGCATTAGGCGATATTGATGAGTTAAATGCGTTAATTGGTGTATTGCGTTGTCATCTGCACACTTCTCCCAACGCTAAACAATGGGACAAACAATTAAGTTTAATTCAACATTGGTTGTTTGATTTAGGCGGTGAAGTGTGTATTCCCAATTATAGCGTATTGCAAGCCTATGCCATTGAAACTTTAGAGCAACAAATTGATGAAATGAATCAAACCTTGCCAATGTTAAAAGAGTTTATTTTACCTGCGGGGACGTTGGCATGTGCAACGGCTCATCATGCACGGGCGGTTTGTCGCCGTGCGGAACGTAGTTTAATCAGCGTTCAACAACGTGATGAAAATATTCAACCACTTGCTTTACAATTACTCAATCGTTTATCTGATTGGCTGTTTGTAGCAAGTCGTTGTTTACAACGTGAACAGGGCGAACCTGAAGTATTATGGCAGAAAAACTATCAGCAATTATGATAGGATTCAACAGATTAAGCCATATTTTCTTTTACTTTTTTCGTTAAATATGTTAAGTTAAACTCATCGCTTTGATGTTACATTATCATATTATTTAATAAAGGATTCCTTATGCAAATTACCCCTGAACCTTGGCATTGGCTAATTTTAGGTATTATTTTTATTTTACTGGAAATTGTTACTCCGAGCTTTGCAGTCTTGTGGTTTGGTCTTGCATCGCTAGTGGTTGGGGGCATTGTTTGGCTCATTCCTGATTTAGCCTTTTCTGTACAATTATTCATTTGGAGTATTTTTTCCGCATCGTTTGCCTTTGCATGGTTTAAATGGATTAAACCGCTTGCAGTCGATAAAACCAAAGCTGGCTTATCTCGTGAAAGTACCATTGGTCAAGTCGGCATGGTCATTCAAACCTTACCGAATCATGTGATGGTACGTTTTAGCATTCCTGTACTGGGTGCAGATGAATGGCAATGCCGTTCAACTTATGAACTCAATGTTGGAGACCGTGTACAAGTTATTGATATTTTAGGAAATGATTTGCTAGTTAAACCCTATAACAGCCAATCACCCCAAGAACCATCAGCTTAGAACCTGTTCATGATTAATTTTTTTAGGCAAAAATGAGATAAATCGCCAGCTTTTCAAGGAAAAAACGCAAGTTGATAGTGATTCTATCGGCTAAGTTTTTGACGCAGAAAAGCAAGATTTAGCCATTTTTGACAAAAAAGCAATGATTTTGAATGAAAAATTCTACAAAAATATGAAAGCGTAATTCATTGTGAACAGATTCTCAAATTTTTCTTTGCAACAGGAGTAAACCATGACCTATTTTATGATATTTATTGTCGTTTTAATTGGCATTACTGTTTATAGTGGTGTGCGTACTGTACCACAAGGTTACAAATATATTGTACAACGTTTAGGTAAATACCATTGCACCTTAGGGCCGGGATTAAACTTTATTGTGCCATATATGGATACTGTTGCCTATAAAATCACCACAAAAGACATCGTATTAGATATTCCATCGCAAGAAGTCATTAGCCGTGATAATGCGGTAATGGTGATGAATGCGGTTGCCTATATCAATCTCACCAATCCTGAACGTGCAGTCTATGGTGTTGAAAACTATGCTTGGGCAATTCAAAACTTAGTCCAAACCACTTTACGTTCGATTGTGGGAGAAATGGATTTAGATGATGCTTTATCATCTCGAGACCACATTAAAGCAAAGTTAAAAACAGCTATTTCTGATGATATTGCGGATTGGGGAATTACCTTAAAAACCGTTGAAATTCAAGATATTCGTCCATCTCCAACCATGCAAGCAGCGATGGAGGCTCAAGCAGCGGCAGAGCGTCAGCGTCGTGCAACGGTAACTAAAGCAGATGGTGAAAAACAAGCAGCAATTTTAGAAGCAGATGGTCGTTTAGAGGCATCTCGCCGTGATGCAGAGGCTCAAGTCGTATTGGCGAAAGCATCACAAGAGGCGATTGATATGATTACCCAAGCCGTTGGGGATAAAGAAATTCCTGTTGCCTATTTGTTGGGTGAGCAATATGTTAAAGCTATGCAAGACATGGCAAAATCCAATAATGCAAAAACCGTGGTCTTACCTGCAGATGTGTTACAAACCATTCGTGGGATTATGGGGCGGAATGGTTCTTAACCTTCAACATTGATGTTCTTGATAAGCAGGTGTACATAAAATGTACGCCTGTTTTTTTTAATCTCTACACCATTATCACGTTAAAAAATTTTCATTATTTTTATTTTTTGTCATCATTCTGTCATAAATCTTTTCCATAATAAAGATAGAAGAAATCAATACCAAATGAGGTAAATAAAATGACCGTGATGATTCTTGCTGTACTTGCATTTTTGTTGTTTATCTTAGCAACATGGTTCTACGGCAATTCTTAATCGAAGTCAAATAACGTATTTTTTTAGTTTAAGGTGATTCTTATGATGATTATGATTTTATCTGTATTAGCGTTCTTAGCCTTTATTATTGCAACATGGATTTATGGTAATTCCTAATTGCTACATTGTGCATATTGAGCTTGGATTGCCCAATCAATATGCACATTGACCACATCATCATGCACCGTTTTGCCCTGTTTCAGTTGTTCAATAATTTGGGGTGAATACGGTGCATTTCCTAATGCAATGGCAATATTGCGTTTAAAACTTTGAAATCCTGTACGCCGAATGGGGCTACCTTCTGTATAAGCTAAAAAGGTCGGCTCGTCCCATTGCCAAATCTCTAACAATGTGATGTTATCTAAGCCATGACGTGGGTTAAAATCGTCAATACTGGTCAGTTGTGCAAAACTGTTCCAAGGGCAAATTAATTGACAATCATCACAACCAAAAATGCGATTACCGATTCCACGTCTTAAAGTTTCATCTTCAATAATGCCTTTATATTCAATGGTTAAATAAGAAATACACCGCCGTGCATCTAACATATAGGGTTTAACGATGGCTTGTGTTGGACAAATGTTGATACAGGCACTACATGAACCACAATGGACAGTTACTGGTTCATCAAAGGGTAAAACTAATGATGTAAATAGTTCTCCCAACACAAAAAATGACCCTGCTTTTTTATGAATAATTAAGGTATTTTTTCCTGTCCAGCCCATGCCTGCTCGTTCGGCTAAATCTCGTTCACAAATGGGAGCGGAATCGGCAAAAGGACGTGATTCAAATTCACCGACTTTTTCTTTAATCCGTTGTGCCAGCGTTTTCAGCCGTCCACGCATGATTTTATGGTAATCTCGCCCCCGTGCATAACGGGCAATAATGGCACTATTGGGTTGTTCAGGTACATGGCGAGGCTGTGGTTTTTCCACTAAATAATTCATACGCACACAAATAATGCTTTCTGTATCAGCAACCAGTAAGCTAGGGTTAGCACGTTTATCTAAATTTTCAGCTAAAAAGCCCATTTCTCCATGATAGCCCTGCTCTAAAAATTCTTGATGATGGCTTAAATCAATTTCACGGTGTGGGTCTGCAATTACACAATCGGCAAAGCCAAGTTCTAGGGCTTGTTGTTTTATCCACGTTTTCAGTTGTTGTGGGTCGTATGGGAGAATAGGTATGGACATTATGTAACTATCATTTAAAAATCAATAAAGTTTAGCATATTTTAGAATAAGGTTTGAGTGCTTTTAGCAACAGAATAACAGGACAAATGATAATTTTTATCATTAAGATGTTTTTTTCATCAATTAATTTTTTTTGTAATACCTTGACTTTTTCGACTTATCCATTTTTCAATAACATAGCCTGTGAATAGTTTTTTTCACTCAAAAACTTTTCAAAAAGTCAATCTTGTATTTTCAAAAAAAATCCCTTATCTTGTGCATAGTGAACCAACTAACCACTAAATATTGTGGTTATTTTTTTGTAAATGGTCTTGACTTTTTTGCAAAAAGTGATTAAGTATCCCCCTGTCATTTTCATTATTTCTGAGGTCTATATGAGTCTAATTTCTGCTACACCGGGGCAAATTCAAGTCATCAAACGTAATGGCGATGTGGTTGCCTTTAATGCTGAAAAAATTGCTGTTGCGATTGGCAAGGCATTTTTAGAAGTTGAAGGCTCACAAGTCGTAGATTCTAGTCGTGTACACGATTTAACCGCAGATTTAACTGAAAAAGTCTTAACAACGTTTAAACGTCGTTTACCATCAGGCGGAACCATTCACATTGAAGAAATTCAAGACCAAGTAGAATTGGAACTTATGCGTGCAGGAGAGCAAAAAGTGGCGCGTGCTTATGTGATTTATCGTGAAAAACAAGCGGAAAAACGCAAATTAGAACAAGGGGAAGAACATCACCCAACCTTACAAGTTACCGATGAGCATGGGCAATTACATCCACTCAATTTATCACTTTTAACAGCAACTGTTACAAAAGCAAGTGAAGGTTTAGACAATATCGACATTCAAGCGATTGTAGATGAAACGGTAAAAAATTTATATAACGGAGTAAAAATCTCTGACATCGCCACAACTATGATGATGGCAACCCGTACACGCATTGAACGTGAGCCAAATTATAGCTATGTTACCGCTCGTTTATTACGCAATGAGTTAGTGGCAGATGGTTTAGAATTTTTAGGTTTACCGCCTGATACCTTAGAAAATGATGCCTTAGAAACCTTTTTAAAGAAAGGGGTTGAGCTTGAATTATTATCACCTGATTTATTAAGCTTTGATTTAACTCAACTTTCACAAGCAATTCAACCAGAGCGTTCTAATCAATTTACTTATTTAGGTTTACAAACCTTATTTGACCGCTATTTCTTACATAAAAATGGTGTGCGTTTTGAATTACCACAATTATTCTTTATGCGTGTGGCGATGGGCTTAGCGTTAAATGAGCAAAATCGTGAGCAACGTGCCATTGAATTTTATAATTTATTGTCTAGCTTTGATTATATGGCATCTACGCCTACCCTATTTAATTCAGGAACATTACGCCCACAATTATCGAGCTGTTATTTGACCACAATTCCAGATGATTTATATGGCATTTATGGGGCAATGCGTGATAATGCCATGTTGTCAAAATGGGCAGGCGGTTTAGGTAATGACTGGACACCTGTGCGTGCGTTAAATTCGTACATTAAAGGCACAAATGGTAAATCGCAAGGTGTTGTACCATTCTTAAAAGTTGCCAACGATACCGCAGTCGCAGTAAACCAAGGCGGTAAACGTAAAGGGGCAATGTGTGCCTACCTTGAAACATGGCATTTAGACATCGAAGAATTTTTAGAATTGCGTAAAAATACAGGGGACGACCGTCGCCGTACACACGACATGAACACAGCAAACTGGATTCCAGATTTGTTTATGCAACGTGTGATTAATGATGAAGATTGGACATTATTTACCCCATCAGAAACGCCTGATTTACATGATTTAACCGGTTTAGCGTTTGCAGAACGCTATACCCATTATGAACGCATTGCCAAAGAACAAGGCTTATTACATAAGAAAATCAAGGCACAAGATTTATGGCGTAAAATGTTGTCAATGTTATTTGAAACAGGACACCCTTGGCTAACCTTTAAAGATGTGTGTAATTTACGTTCACCACAACAACACGTTGGCGTGGTGCATTCATCAAACTTATGTACCGAAATTACCTTAAATACCAGCGAAGATGAAATTGCGGTATGTAACTTAGGCTCAATCAACCTTGTACAACACGTTGAAAATGGCAAACTTGACCATGAAAAGCTAGCTCGTACCATCAAAACAGCGGTGCGTATGTTAGATAACGTGATTGACATTAACTACTATGCTGTACCACAAGCCCGTAATTCTAACTTACGCCATCGTCCAGTTGGCATGGGGATTATGGGATTCCAAGATGCGTTATATAAAATGAATATCGCCTACGGTTCACAACAAGCGGTTGATTTTGCTGATGAATCAATGGAAGTGATTAGTTATTATGCGATTCAAAATTCAAGTGATTTAGCCCTTGAGCGTGGCACTTATGAAACTTATCAAGGTTCATTATGGCAACAAGGCATTTTACCGATTGACTCTTTAGACATCGTGGCAAAATCTCGCCCTGAAGGTATGTTTGATGTTGACCGTAGCCAACGTTTAGACTGGGATAGCTTACGTCAAAAAGTTCAACGTGATGGTATGCGTAACTCAAATGTCATGGCGATTGCTCCAACTGCAACGATTTCAAATATTTGTGGCGTGTCGCAATCGATTGAGCCAACCTTCCAAAATTTATATGTAAAATCAAACCTTTCAGGTGAATTTACGGTGATTAACCCATATCTTGTCAATGCGTTAAAACAACGTGATTTATGGGACGTGGTGATGGTGAATGATTTAAAACATTATGAAGGTTCAGTACAAAAAATCGCCCGCATTCCAGATGATTTAAAAGCCTTATTTGCTACAGCGTTTGAAGTTGAGCCACGTTGGATTGTTGAATCAGCCGCTCGCCGTCAAAAATGGATTGACCAAGCTCAATCATTAAACTTGTACATTGCAGGGGCGGACGGTAAAAAACTTGACCGTACCTATAAAATGGCGTGGTTGCGTGGTTTAAAAACAACCTATTATTTGCGTGCGTTGGCAGCAACTTCGACCGAAAAATCAACGATTACTACAGGAGCGTTAAATGCAGTGAAACCTGTTGCTCCTGTTGCAAGTGCAGAATTTGCTCAACCTGCTCCAGTACCGCAAGCGTGCAGTATTGATAATCCTGATTGTGAAGCGTGTCAATAAGATAGCGAATCTCTTGTTTGATGATGTTACTTAAATCTCATCAAACAAGAAAAAATTTTAAGGGTGATAATCATCATTTAAATCATCTTAAAAATCGGACAAGATTTGTCCTTAAATGGATTATTCTAATCTTAACTTTTTTAAAGATATAAGGTTTATCCTATATTTTTAAATGATTTTTGTAGGTTGGTGTTGAGCGATAGCGAAACCCAACTTTTTAATACATTGATTGATGATTTAAAATCATAGATGTGTTGGGTTTCATACTTCAACCCAACCTACAAAAGGTGAATGATTTTATCTAAATCAATGTATTACATAAAGTTGAGATTGATGTATTCTCATGTTATTTAAAAAAAATCAAAGGTATCTCACTATGTCATTTTTAAGTTGGGACGATGAAGATGAGAAAGAAACATCTGCTCCAGAAAACAAAGCTCCATCCTTCACGCCGTCGAAAACGCCTACAACACAAGTGGTATCTGATGTGCAACCACCGTCAGAGAGTGTGGCTCATGTATATACGACCACAGCTGAACGCTTGTCAGGACTCGATAGCTCCAATCCCTTGGCTCGAGCTAACGAAGCCTTAAGCCGTTTAGACATCAAAGCAGGGCTTGAAGAGTTAGAAATGGGGGCTGCCCGTGTTCAAGTTGATGATAAACGTATGATTAATTGTCGTGCAGATTTAAATCAACTTGTACCATTTAAATATGAATGGGCATGGCAAAAATATCTTGATGGTTGTGCAAACCATTGGATGCCACAAGAAATCAATATGACCCATGATATTGCATTGTGGAAATCGGAAGACGGTTTAACAGAAGATGAACGCACCATCGTCATGCGTTCGCTCGGTTTCTTCTCAACAGCGGATTCTTTAGTGGCAAATAATTTGGTTTTAGCCATTTATCGCCATATTACCAACCCTGAATGCCGTCAATATATTTTACGTCAAACCTTTGAAGAAGCGATTCATACTCATGCCTATCAATATTGTATTGAATCTTTGGGCATGGACGAAGGTGAAGTGTTTAATATGTATCGTGAAGTACCAAGCGTTGCCCGTAAAGCTGCATGGGGCTTGCGTTATACCGAATCATTAAGCGACCCAACTTTTAAAACAGGTACGCCTGAAGCTGACCAACGCTTATTGCGTAACTTGATTGCATTCTACTGTGTCTTAGAAGGGATTTTCTTCTATTGTGGCTTTACTCAAATCTTGTCGATGGGTCGCCGTAATAAGATGAATGGCGTTGCTGAACAATTCCAATACATCTTGCGTGATGAATCTATGCACGTTAATTTCGGTATTGATATGATTAACCAAATCAAAATCGAAAACCCACATTTATGGTCAGCAGAATTCCAACAAGAAGTCATTCAAATGATTTTAGAAGGCACGATGTTGGAAATTGAGTATGCTCGTGATACTATGCCTCGTGGGGTGTTGGGCATGAATGCGGTGATGATGGAAGAATATTTACACTTTATCTGTAACCGCCGTTTAGCTCAATTAGGCTTGCCTGAACAATTCCCGAACGCAACCAATCCATTCCAATGGATGTCGGAAATGATGGATTTGCGTAAAGAGAAAAACTTCTTTGAAACTCGTGTTACCGATTATCAAACAGGCGGGGCATTAAGCTGGTAATATCGCATAATGACCTAAAAGGACTGATTTTAGATTTAAAATCAGTCTTTTTTATTTTTAAGATAATGAATATGAGCTTGCCGATTTTTCCATGTATTCTCTAATCGTGCTTGATTTAAACGTTTTTTAATGCGTTTTAATTGAATATCAGAAATAATATTCTTTTGATAATGTTTTACATAAACTAACCACTCTTCGCCATGACAAACATTTTTAGGCATAACGGTTTTAAACTCACATCGTGAATTAAAAATAACGATTGAATGAAAAACGTTGGGTTGAACAATATCTGCTAAAATTTTTTCCAATGCCTTAATATGTTTATAATTCTGATGTAATGGATTTTGAAATGAATAAGTTTGTTTAAAAATTTGTTGTGTCCATTGGCGTTGATGTTCATTACCAAAAATCCAGCCTTTATAATTCTTTGTTTCAATTATAAAAATTCCATAAGGGCTTAATAAAATATGGTCAATTTGCGTTGTGCCTTGTTCACCATCTGGCATTAAATAATCATTGAATAGATAATATTCTTTGCCTAAACGTTTTGCTTGTGTTTGTACAATAAGTTCTCCAATCATACCTTTTATGGTTGATGATTTGGCAAAGGTAATTAAAGCAAAAATTAAAATCAGTAGAATTAAACAAATCAATATCATCAATTTATACACACTTTATCAATCATTAAAATAATAATTTTAACGTATTTTCTAAATAAATGCTAATTCATTAGGGTATCCTGACATTTCGTATTTGCAATTAAAAATGAGAAAAATCGCAGATTTTCAAGAAAAATTGTGCAGTTGATATTGAAATATCAACAAGCAATTTGACGATGAAAATCAAGATTTAGCCATTTTTAATGCAAAAACGCTATTTTATTTCTAAATTATTGCTAAATCATAAGTAG
>JBHACK010000163.1:0-4877 GCA_041854545.1 Acinetobacter sp.
ATTATTTGCTTTTTTCTGGTTTGTTTGGTTTAAACATGACCTCGCAAGTGCCTTCAATAGTACGGTCATTGTCAAGGCTAACGCTGACTTTTTGACCTAATTTACCTGCACAAGCTTGTTGTTCTTTGGCTTTCATTTCTGCACGGCGTTGTTCACGGTCGCTTTTGCTTTCTTTGTCGCCTTTTTTACCGTCAAATTTTCCATCTTTTGGTGGTGGTGGCATTGAACCGTCTGCTTTTGGTGGCATTGCACCTTGAGCATCTTGTGGTTTTTCACGTTTGATGCCGATTTCGCAAGTGCCTTCAATGGTTTTGTCATCTAAAGTGAATTTAACAGTTTGTCCGACTTTGCCATCGCAGGCTTGTTTTGCTTGTTTTTCAAATTCAGCACGGCGTTTTTCAAACTCTGCTTTTTGTTCTTCGGTCATTGGTTGTCCACGGTGTTTGCCATGTTGTTCATGTTTTGCACCATGTGGGTGTTTATTGTCCTGTGCAGTTTTATCTAAATTGCTACCACTTTGACAAGCAACTAAACTGCCCATACTTAAAACGGTTGCACAAACAAGTGCAAGTTTGCTGATTTTGTTCATAAGAAAGACCTATTTACGTTTAACTTTTCAATGTGGTAAAGAATAAACTACCATGATGTAGAAATAATGTATGATTTTTTGGGATAATGTTTAGTACAATAGCACACTAAGCAGAAATTATGAAAAAGCGAGTGTGTTGTGAAAATCCGCCGTATCCCTATTGCCTTACGTTTATTTTTATTTGTGTCATTAGGCACGGTGTTGATTACGACCATTAGCCTCATTAGCCAACATCGTAATATGCAAAAAAACTTTGCCCATTATGTGGCAGATGTGGAAATGCAAAAACTTGACCACTTAGTCAATAGTTTACAACATATTTATGAGTTGTATGGGGATTGGGGAAATGCTATTCAAGACCAAATTTTACAGGTTGAAGGGCAACCTGACCCTGATGATTATGACCAATTATCTCGCTGGTGGTTAAAGCGTCAATATGATATTGCTTTACAACAAACCTTAATTAAAGAATATTCGGTTAATCAACTTGCAGGGCGAAATCGGGAAACTGGTAAAAAATCTGTTGAATTAGATGATGAAGAAGTCAAACTATTACAAGCCAATTATCCTTCAGAGTATCGTCCGTTTGAAGGGCTAACTTTTCCTTTGAGAGATAGTTTAAGATGGCGTCATGGTCGTCCGCCAATTCCGCCAGTTTTAAACGCACCACCGCCATTGCTTGCCCCTGTACCTACGCCAAAGGTAGAGCAAGATACAGCAACATCATCACCAACAACAGGGAAAACGCCAACTACTTCAGCAACGCAAACTACGCCAGCGACGACGTCAGATACTGGCACGGCTGAAACGGCAACAACTGAAACGGCTGATGAAAGTTTAAAGGATAAGCCTTTAAATGCGTTAATCTTTATGCCTGACCGTTTAGGGTTAAGCTCACGTTTAGCCTTGTATGATGCAAAATGGCAATTTATTGTGGGGAATCCAAGTGCCACAGAAGGCGATGTCTCCTATCGTATCTTAGAAGTTGATGACAAAGTGGTCGGCTATTTGGCATTAAAAGCGACTTTAGAGCAAGATGATGCCTTAAGTATTAATTTCTTTAGTAACCAAGAGCGGTATTTATTATTAATTTATGCGTTGGCGATTGGTTCAAGTTTATTGATTGCATTATTGTTAGCGACTTATTTTAAGAATCCTATTCAACGTTTATTGGTTGCTACACAAGAGTTGAGTAAGGGCAATTATCAACATCAAGTCCATATTAAACGTAATGATGAATTAGGTGATTTATCCAATCATGTCAATCAGTTAGCAGAGATTTTACATCAACATGAGCAATCTCGCCGTCAATGGGTTGCCGATACATCGCACGAATTAAAAACGCCTTTAAGTGTATTGCAAGCTCAAATTGAAGCTATGCAAGATGGGATTCGTAAACCAAGTGCTGAACATTTTGATGCAATGCAACGTCAAGTGCAAAGTTTGAAAAAATTAACTCAAGATTTGGCAGATTTAGCTCAAGCAGATGTACAACAATTAAGCTGTTATCCAAGCGAAGTTTCGGTTTGGCAAGTTGTACAACAAGAAGTCATGCACTTTCAACCAAAATTTGAACACGCTCAATTAACGGTAGAAACGGAAGGGGTCGATGCTTTAGCATGGGTAGATATTGACCGTTTTAAACAAATTATTGTTAATTTATTGCAAAACTCCATTCGTTATACCACAGCAGGGGGCAAAATTCATGTGCATAGTCATATTGAAGGAAAAGATTGGGTGCTGTATATTGATGATAGTCCGTTAGGTGTTGATGATGAGCAGTTAGCACGTTTAGGTGAGCGATTCTATCGTGTTGATGATTCTCGTACACGAGCAACAGGGGGGACTGGTTTAGGTTTAGCATTATCTTGTAAAATAGCAACGACCTTAGGGGGAAGTTTAACTTTTGCCCATTCACCATTAGGGGGATTACGTTGTCGTGTGGCATTACCCATTTACACACCAACTGACCCAGCATCACATTAAATCGAGAGATGAAACATGAAACATATTTTACTGTTAGAAGATGAAGTCGAGTTGGCTCACTTGGTCAAAGATTATTTAGAAGCGGCTGGTTTTGAAGTGAGCTTATTTCACGATGGGCAAGATGCGTACAATAGCTTTTTACAACGCAAACCGCATTTAATGGTGATGGATTTAATGGTACCACGCATGGACGGTTTAACCATTTGCCGTAAAGTGCGTGAACAATCAGATATTCCTATTATTTTAGTAACGGCTCGTACCGAAGAAATTGACCGTGTATTGGGCTTAAATATGGGAGCAGATGATTATGTATGTAAACCATTTAGCCCAAAAGAATTAGTGGCTCGTGTACAAGCGGTATTACGCCGTTTAGAACGTAAAGTTGAGCCTGAAGTAGATGAGTTATTCCGTGTAGATAAGGCACAACAACGCATTTGGTATAAACAAAAGATTTTAAATTTAACGCCAACCGAATATCGTCTATTAGAATTATTTTTAGACCACGTTGGACAAGTCTATTCTCGGGCTCAATTACTCGACCATATCAACCCAGATAGTTTTGATGTGGCAGACCGTGTGATTGATAGCCATATTAAAAATCTTCGCCGTAAAATTATGGATTTAACAGAGTTTGACTCTTCTCATGAATGGATTCAAGCCGTGTATGGCGTGGGTTATCGTTTTGATTATCCACATTAAAACCAACTGAATCTGTTGAGAGAATATCGATGAGTATCCGTATTACAGGTACTGGGGTGTATTGCCCAGAACATAAAATTAGTAATGATGAACTGGTCGCCAGTTTAAATGCCTATGTTGAACGCTATAACCAAGAAAATGCTGATAAAATTGCATCAGGTGAATTAACCGCATTATTAGGCTCAACCACAGAATTTATTGAAAAAGCATCAGGCATTAAATCACGCTATGTGGTCGAAAAATCAGGCATTTTAGATATTGACCGTATGCGTCCACGTTTCCAAGAACGTGCCAATGATGACATTTCCTTACAGGCGGAATTAGGCGTATTTGCCAGTAAAATTGCCATGCAAAATGCAGGCGTTACCGCTGAAGACATCGATTGCGTGATTTTGGCGTGTTCCAATATGCAACGCCCTTACCCTGCAGTTTCGATTGAAATTCAATCCGCTTTGGGCATTGAAGGTTATGCGTATGATATGAATGTCGCTTGTTCATCGGCAACCTTTGGCTTAAAACAAGCCCATGATGCGGTCAAATGTGGGGCAAAACGTGTCTTATTAGTCAATGTTGAAATTACATCAGGGCATTTAGATTTTACCCAACGAGATAGCCATTTTATTTTTGGTGATGTGGCAACTGCAACCATTATTGAAGAAAGTGATAGCAAATCAGGGTTTGAAATTGTTGATTGTCATTTACATACACAATTCTCAAATGCCATTCGCAATAATTTTGGCTTTTTAAACCCAAGTGAAATGACCAATACTTATCCAAAATTATTCCGCCAAGATGGTCGCCGTGTCTTTAAAGAAGTCTGTCCATTAGTTGCCAAAACCATCACCGCACAGTTAGAAAAAAATCAACTTACCGCAGATGATGTAAAACGTTTTTGGTTGCACCAAGCCAATGCCAATATGAATGAACTGATTTTAAAATACATCGCAGGCAAAGATGTTGAACCTGAACGCTCACCGATTATTTTAGATGAATTTGCGAATACATCATCGGCAGGGGTGATTATTGCTATGAACCGCACCGCTGATGAAGTCAATGTGGGCGAATATGGCGTATTATGCTCATTTGGGGCAGGGTACTCTTTAGGCTCAATTTTGGTGAAAAAAGTTTAAGCGTATTTAAAAAAGAAATAGATGTGCTATAATCAGTACATCTATTTTTTATGGGAATGAATCATGACTGAGAATAACTTAACCGAACAAGATTGGACATGGTGGAATGGTTTAAATGATAAGTGGAAAAAGATTTTTACGGCACATATTTATCATAGAGATAAAATTTATTCTAAAGATAATGGTTTTTGGACAAATGATGATGTAATAGATGAATATGGAATATTAGAGCTATTAGAAAATCAAGACTTAAAGAAAATTATTAAATTGAATCAAATTTACTATCATTCTCGTTTTGATTCAATAGATATAAAACCTTTAGCCTATTTGAAAGAGCTTAAAGAACTTTATATTATAGGGTGTTCAGTTCAAGATATTAGCCCATTAGAGCATTTAACAAAATTAGAGAAACTTTATCTTTGTGATAATGAAATTCAAGATATTAGTCCATTAAGAAATTTAACACAATTAAC
>JBHACK010000164.1:0-9480 GCA_041854545.1 Acinetobacter sp.
TGTAGCGTCATTTACCGCACATTTTGCGCGCCATTTACCGATTATTAGCGAGCAATTACCCACGCTTATCAAACATCGTCCATTAAGTAAAAATACCGATATTGACCGATTTGCTTGGCAAAATCATGCTTTTAAAATGGCTAAAAGTGTACAAGCTGATAGTGATACACACGGCTTTTTTGGGGTCAATATGGCATCTACAGGCTGTGGCAAAACGATTTCTAATGCCCGCATTATGTATGCTTTATCCGATGAGAAAAAAGGGGCGAGATTTACCATTGCTTTGGGATTGCGAGTTTTGACTTTGCAAACTGGCTTAAGTTTACGCAAAGATTTGCATTTAAATGACGAACAACTGGCAATTTTGGTGGGTGGTAGTCAAGTGCGTCAATTATTTGCCATCAATCAACAAGAACAGGCATTGGAGCAGAACACGGACGACCAATCAAGCACCACATGGGGCAGTGAATCGGCAGATGAATTGGTCGATGGGATTGTGGATTTTACGCCAAATTTCCATGCGTTAGATGAGCTTAATATTGATACCTTGCTGGCTGAAAGTAAGGCACGAGATTTGTTATTTTCGCCTGTGGTAACGTGTACCATTGACCATTTAATGCAAGCGAGCGAATGCAAACGGGGCGGTGGATATATCGCTCCGATACTTCGTTTGTTAAGTAGCGATTTGATTTTGGATGAACCTGATGATTTTGACCATCAGGATTTGCCAGCATTGGCACGTTTGGTGCATTTGGCAGGAATGTTTGGTTCAAAAGTGTTGCTTTCATCGGCAACGCTACCGCCTGATTTGATAACAGGATTATTTGAAAGCTATTTAGCAGGGCGAAAATTATTTAATCAGAGCCAAAACAAACCCACGCCACAAGTGGTGTGTGCGTGGTTTGACGAACAAAAAAATGGGACGAAGATTGAGTGTTGTAGCGACACACAAAACTTTAATGAACATCATCAAGCCTTTGTGCAAAAACGTGTGAAATTTTTGCACGAACAGCCTATTCGCCGTAAAGCAAGTATTTTGCCTGTTGAGATTGCATATCATCAAGACAAAAAAGCCCAATTTTATACAGAATTGGGACAAAAAATCATTGATGGAGCAATGGAACTACATCAATCCTATCATACGGTGAATGAAAAAACAGGGCAATCCATGAGCATTGGTTTGGTTCGGATTGCCAATATCAAACAGTTGGTACAACTTGCATTTTACCTAAAAAATACCCAAGTGGATAAAGATACACATATTCATGTGGCGTGTTATCACGCTCGGCAGTTATTGGTTTTGCGAAATCAGTTGGAATACGCATTGGATAAAGTCTTAAAACGCAATGGCGATGATGAGCAGGCGATTTTTGAGCATAAAGAAATCTATCAGGCGATGGCTAAAAGCCCTGCAAAACATCATATTTTTATGGTACTGGCAACGCCTGTGGCAGAAGTGGGACGAGACCATGATTATGATTGGGCGATTGTTGAGCCAAGTTCCATGCGGTCAATGATTCAGCTTGCAGGGCGAGTGTGGCGACATCGTCCCAAAAAACAGGCAATGAATCGCAATATTTTGATATTTAATCATAATATTCGTTATTTACAGCGTCATGGTCAGCAGTTGATTTTTACAAGACCGGGGTTTGAAACCGAGCATTATAAGCTTACAAAACATGATATGGAAACGCTAATAGACTATGATACCTTAAATCAAATTGATGCACGCCCACGCATTTGGACGAAAGAAATCAAAGATAAGCCTGAAACATTGGCAGAGTTGGAACATGGCTTGATGAACCATCTATTTCATCAAAGCAAAACCAATTATGTTAATGCCTATTGGCGAGAAGTCGGCTCATCTAATCGGATACATACGCACTTGCAACAAGTTTCGCCATTTCGCCATAGCGATGAGCAACAACAAGAATGGGTGCTTATTCCCAAACAAATCACGGAAGAGCATGACGATGGCTTTTGTGTGTATGCCGTAGAAGATATTCAAAAAAATGGGTTAAGAAATGCCAATACGCACAATGCCTATATCCAAACCATAGCGTTTGATTACGAGCATTCGCAAATCAGCACTTGGCTTGTGGGCGATGTGTATGATGAATTATTGCATTTGCAAACGCATTTGCCTGAACAAAGTTTATCGTATTTGGCAATCCAATTTAGTCGAGTGATGTTACCAAGCGGACAACGGCATGATAAATGGTATTTTTGTTCATTTTTGGGGATTGTGGCGGAGCGGTTAAGCTCCTAGCCACTTGAGTAAGCAACCTATGCGGTTGGAAAATTTTAAGACATCACTTTCTAAGCTTATCTATACGACAGATGGGGTATTTTAATCTAATGATAGATATTAATCACTATTTTAAGATATCACGGTTGATTTTTTATTTTAGATATGATTTAATAGCATTATGAACAGAAATTAAGGAAGTTTTCGTGATGATAACAAACGACCTTGCTCAAACGGCAGTCAGCAGATTTTTGCAACAACAGATTGACGCTAAGTCAGAAAAATTGCAAAAACAACTGCTGAAAGCCCAAGAAGATGGCAATCATGCTGTGATAACAGAATGTCAGGCTGAAATTGACGAAATCAAACAAAAATTTGAACGTACACATTGGCTAGATTTGGCTGTGAACAGCATGGCAAAACAGCTTAAATTTGGCACGCACATTTCCAAAGGCATTCACCCTGACGCCAAAGGCGATAATGTCAATTTTATCCCTAAACAACAACGACCTAATACCTTGGTTGGTACACATAGCCTTGCCAATCCTGCATTAGATGCGAATGGCAATGCGGCAGCTCTACCTTTAGCGTCATTTTTTGATTTTGATGTAGCAGAAGGTGTAAAAGTTCGTGATTTGATTTTAGCTGATAATGAGCAATTTATTGCGTCTTTGTCTGATGATAAAGAGACGGCAAGCGATTATCATGCACGCTTTAAACAAGTTTTACAAAGCACGATGGAAAATCCAACGACTCATGAACGTAATAAACAAATGCTTTGGGTAACCAATGATGATACGGCTAATCATTTAGACGAACTGCAATACATCAACATTATTCCGTTATATCCATCTGCTTTGTCGTATGAAGTTTATTTAAAAATTAACCAATTAAGATATTCTGATGAAAATAAAAAAGCATTAGAAAATCGTTTTAAACCCAATGCCAAACATACGCCATATGTCAGCATGAAAGATTTGGCAACTGTACAATTAGGCGGTTCAAAACCACAAAATATTAGCCAGTTGATGAGCCGACAAGGCGGTCGCAATTATTTATTGCCATCATTACCGCCGAAAATGGCACAAAGTCGTGAATTTGCGTTATCTAAATTTGCAGAAAATTTCTTTCATAGCAAAACTTTAAAATACCATATTCATGATGATTTTGAATATGTCATTCAAGTTGTGAAAGATGCCAGAAACAATGTAGATGTGCGTGATAAACGCAAAGATGCGATAGACCGTATGTTGCATACCATTTTTGCCATTGCACACACATTGCAAGACAAACCAGCAGGTTGGTCAAAAGATTATGCTTTATCGCTCTCGCAAAAAGTATGGTTAGACCCTTACCGTGCAGATTTGGACGGCGAAGAAGAATTTGCCCAGCACAAAGCCCAAAATGAATGGCAAAAAGAGATTTTGGACGACTTTGCGTCATGGTTTAATAATGAGTTGAGAGAGCAATTCCAAAACTTAAAATATGATATTGCCGATGCAGAATTTATTGAGTGGAAACGAGAAATTGAAGAGATGCAAGGGTTTTATCAACGTATGGGTAAAGGGGTGTTTTTATGAGTGAAAAAGTTCCAGTTGGTTACATCTATTTTCACAAAGTGGTGATTTGTGATGCCAATGCCATTTCTAGCCCTTTAACGTTTGGCTTTCCTGCGGTAACAGGGTTTACAGGTGCATTTCACGCTTTATCTCGTACCATGATGGCAGATGCACGATTTGCTGATTTGGCATTGGGCGGTGTGTTGCTGGCGTGTTATGACTGTACGCCCAAAACTTATCGCACCAGTAAATATCGTGATTATACGTTTAATCAAACCCGAAATCCGCTTAAAAAAGATGGCAGTACAGCGTCTATTGTGGAAGAAGGAAAATGCAATTTGGTAATGAGTTTTGCGGTAGAAGTGTTGGCAAATGAGCTGATTTCTGAACAAACCAGTCAGGAATTAACCCAATTTTTATCGCAAGCGATTTTCAGACAGCGAATTGCAGGCGGTAGCGTAATGGGAATGGCAAAAACCGACCCTGTGCGATATGTTGGTTTTGAAAATATACAATCACTTGTGCCCTTGTTAATGCCTGCATTTGTATTGATGGACGCAAGCTTGGAATTTAGCGAGCTGATTACCAAAGCCCAAAGCCAAAACCAAAGCACAACACCGCTTGATGTGCTGTTAGATGTTTGCACACTACATCATATCCCTGAATTAGATATTGATGGCAATACCAAATGGCATACCCAGTCCATTAAAACAGGATATGGCTGGCTTGTTCCTATGCCAATGGGTTATCAAGCAATTAGTGAGCCGTTTCAGGCTGGTAAATTGGCAAATGTGCGTAATCCCGAATACCCAAGTCAATATGTAGAAGCCGTTTATGGTTTAGGCAAATGGGTGTACCCATATCATTTAAAAGACAATATTAAAACGGCTTTTTGGCGACAACAGTATGATGAAGCTGGATTGTATTTGCTAACACAAGCGACACCATGGTAAGTATTTTTAATGAAATTTAAGGAGTTTATTTTATGAGCAAATTAACGACTGCAAGCGTATTGGCATTTGAACGCAATTTGGATATTTCTGATGGTTTTATGGCACAAAAAAATAGCCAAGATGAAAAAAGCGTGGCGACTCCTGTGCGTATTCAAGAAAAATCCATTCGTGGCACAATTAGCAACCGTTTGAAAAATAGCATTACGGCTGACCCTGCCAAATTAGATGCGGAAATTGAAAAAGCCAATTTACAAAAAGTGGATTCAGCGTCTTTGTTGGAAGAAAATGACACGTTGATTGTATCGTGGACGTGCAAAGTATTGCCTTTTGACGGTAAACCAAATGTATGTAATGACCAAGCCTATCAAAGTAAATTATTGGCAACGGTACAAGGTTATTTACAAGAACACGGCGTGAAAGAATTAGCACATCGTTATGCGACCAATATCGCTAATGCTCGTTGGTTATGGCGTAACCGTGTAGGTGCAGAGAAAATTACTGTATCTGTAACGTGTAAAATCGCAGATAAAGAACACACTTTAACCTTTGATGCGAAAAACATTTCGGTACACGATTTTGAAACTAAAAATGATGAATTAGCAACTTTGGCAAATTGGGTTGAACAAGGTTTAACCAATCAAGCCTTTGTGATTTTGAATATTAAAGCCGAAGCGATTGTTGGTTACGGTCAAGAAGTGTATCCATCACAAGAGTTGATTTTGGATACAGGTAAAACCAAAAGCAAAGAATTGTATAAAATCAATGATAAAGCGGGTATACATTCACAAAAAATTGGTAATGCCATTCGTACCATTGATACATGGTATCCAGACGCTGAATTTCCGATTGCGATTGAACCCTATGGTGCAGTAACGACCATGGGTACAGCGTTTCGCCAACCGAAACAAAAACAAGATTTCTACACCTTATTTGATAACTGGGTGTTGAAAGATGAAAAACCGAGCGTAGAAAATCAACATTATGTGATTGCGGTATTGATTCGTGGCGGTGTGTTTGGTGCAAGCGGGAAAGAATAATGCAATTTTATCAAGAAATCACATTATTGCCTGATGTAGAAATTAGTCCATATTTTTTATGGACTAAGGTTTACACCCAACTCCATCTCGCTTTTGTTGAACAACAAGATGATGATGGCAAAATCGCCTACGGTATTGCATTTCCGCAATACCGATTAAAACCAGAAAAACAAATTGGTTTTTTAGGGTTTAAAGTGCGTATTTTTGCACAAACGGAGCAGGCATTGCAGGCACTAAATCTTGCAAAATGGTTGGAACGGCTTACCGACTATGTGCATATCACCAGTATTCGCCCTGTACCTGTGGATAAAATTACAGGTTATGCACACTATTATCGAGTCATTCCAAAAATGTCTTTAGATGAGCGTATTGTACACCAAGCAAAACGACATCATGTTTCGATGGATGTTGCAAGAGAAGAGTTAAAAGATTATCAAACTGAAAAGAATATTGAGCCATTTATTCAACTTAAAAGCCAAAGTACAGGGCATAATTTTGCTTTATACATTGGTAAAAATATGGCTGAACAGGCTCAAGCAGGCACATTCGGTTCGTACGGTTTAAGTCGTACATCAACCGTTCCCGAGTTTGCCTAATAGAATGTGATAACAGGGGCAGTTTTTTCTGCCCCTTTATTTTGATTTATTGCACAATTTCTAGTAATTCAATATCAAAAATGACGGCTTGGTTAGGTTGAACGGTCGTCCCTGCACCGATGGCACCGTATGCTAATTCTGCAGGAATAAAGAAACGAGCTTTTTGATTTGGTTTCATCATTTTTAAGCCTTCTTGTAAACCAGCGATGAGTTGATTGACTTGGAAAACAGCAGGCTCATCACGTGCGATTGAGCTATCAAACACCGTTCCATCAATTGAACGTCCTTCATAGTGAACTTTAACGGTGCTATCTAAACGTGGATAGGCTTCACCTAAAGCCAAATTGGCACGCAACACTTGGAATTGCAAGCCACTACGAGTGGTTTTTACGCCTGCTTTACGCCCATTTTGAGCAAAGAAGGCTTTACTATTTTTTTCATTTTGCAATGCTTGTTGTTGCATTTCAATCAAGGGTTTTGATTCTTGTTCTTTACGATGTTGTACTAATAATTCCAACATACGTTCTTTACTTAAACTTGCAGGTTTACCTTGAGCGGCATCTTCTACACCTTTTAAGACGGAAGGTAAATCATATTCAGCAATGGACGTAGATTGACTTGTGCCTAATACATAACCAAAGCTGTAGCCTGTTTGTTGTTCAATCGGGCTGTGTTCATTAATTTCAACTGCAAAGGCAGGAATGGCAACGCAACATAATGCGAGTGCAAGTAATTTTTTCATCATTGCATCCTAATATTTGTTTAAATACATGGTCTTAGAACCTGTTCACAATTCATTATGAACAGGTTCTTAGCGAAACAATTTCGTAAACCTGTTATCATCTATCGATTATTGTACTGATTTTTAAAGTGGATAAAAACCCTACAGCAACAATATTCTTAAAAATGATGTGATTTTTTACAAAATTGTTTGCTTGTGAATTTGATGAATTATTGTACGTTTAATAATTCAACATCAAAAATTAAGGTACTATTCGCTGGAATACTTGGCATTTCTTGTTCACCATACGCCAGTTTGGCAGGAATAAATAATTGCATTTTTCCGCCTTGTGGTAAATATTGCAAGCCTTCTTGCCAGCCCTTAATGACACCATTTAAAGGAAATGAAATCGGCTCACCACGTTTATAAGAGCTATCGAACACCGTGCCATCAAGCAAACGACCTTCATAATGTACGGTAACTTTTGATGATGCGTTTGGTTTTTTGCCTGTACCTGCTTTTACGATTTTATATTGTAAGCCTGATGCGGTGGTTTTCACACCTGCTTTTTTTGCATTTTCTGCTAAAAATAGGCGTTCTTTTTCGGCATTTCCAGTTGCAATTTGACGTTGTTTTTGTTCATATTCTGCTTGATATTGACTCATCATTTGCTGAATCTGTTGTTCAGCATAACGTGGCGGTTTTTTCGCTTGAGCATCTAAAATGCCTTGAATTAAGCTATTTGGGTCAATGTCTGTAGGCAGTTGTTCAAACATATCATAGCCAAGTTGATAACTTACGGCTTGTGTTGGGGTTAAGGTTTGAGCAAAACTAAGACTGGGTAACAGGGCTATAGTTAATGCCAAAAGGGTCTTTTTCATAATTCACCTAAAAAAGCCGTATGATGATTCATACGGCTAATCGTGTTATTCTACTTTTATTAACTCGACTTGGAAGATTAATGGGCTATTCGCTGGAATCCCTGGCATTTCTTCTTTACCATACGCCAGTTCAGCAGGAATATAAAGTTCTGCTTTTCCGCCTTCTTTCATTAAAGCAACACCTTCTTGCCAGCCTTTAATGACACCATTTAATGGGAATGTAATTGGCTCGCCACGTTTAAGTGAGCTATCAAACACATTACCATTTAACAATTTACCTTCATAATGAACGGTAACTTTTGAATCTGGGTTTGGTGATTTTCCAGAACCTTCGGTAATGATTTTATATTGTAAGCCAGATGCAGTCGTTTTTACGCCTTCTTTTTTCGCATTTTCAGCAAAGAATGCTTTTGCTTCATCAGATGATGCAGGGGCATTGGCGATACCTTTGTGTTCACCATTTTGCTTGTCCATCATTTCTTTTTGATAGGCATCGAACGCCATTTGAATTTCTTCATTGGTATAACGGCTTTCTTTATCATTACGAGCATCGTTATATCCTGCAATTAACGCATTATTATCTGCTTCTGGTGGCACTTGTTGAGCCAATGCAAAACCTAAAGCATAACTAATAATTTCAATATTGCTGGCATTTTCACCTAATTTGGCAACTTGTGTTGCATTTGGGTTTGCAGGGTGTTTGATGGCATACATCACAGGGGCTAAGGCAACTCCGCCTAGTAAGACAGCGACGGCAATCGGTAAGGCTTTACTCATAACAATATCCAAAAAATAAAAAAATGTTGTGTGTCTTATATTCTAACAAAAATTTGAAAATGAATGTATGATTTTAAGGAACTTATTCTGTTTTTATTCTGTACCATGTCGATGTTGATGGTGATTTATCGGATATTGTACTATACAGTACTTTTAAATTTTGTTATCTTATTGACCTTTTTAGATTAAATCTTGAATTATATGCTAAAACATTATCTTGTCTTTTTTTGTGGTTTATCGTGGATTTTAACGGCGTGTCAAAGCATTAATATGGTTGATGTGAAACATATTGAAACAGAAACGCATTTAAATCGTGAACGAGAGAGCATTTTAACCAGTAAACAATTAAGCCAAGCCAGTCGTAACGTGTTGATGTCGGTTCAACCCAAAACACAGCAATGTATTCAATCACCTGATGTGTGTATGCAAGCATTACATCAGATTGAAACGTTAAATGATGAAGTTGTATTGGCAACAGGTAGTGAATTATTTTTAAGTCATGCTTTATCTTTAAAGCAGAAAGCGGAATGCCAGCCTAAATATTATCAAAATGAAAAGAAGGTAGAACTTATTTCCATTAAACGACAACGTTATCAACAATGTACGCAACAGTATTTAGAGGCATTAAATCAATCCATTCGTTATAGTTATGGCTATTTATTTGCAACCAAACGCCAAGCACAACAACGTTTATTTAACAATCAGCAA
>JBHACK010000165.1:0-9775 GCA_041854545.1 Acinetobacter sp.
AACATTTGCCATTCTTGTAACTCAATAATGCGTGGAATGATGTCAAATGGAATCATTCGCTCAATATTATTGGCATCACTATAGACGGTAAACGTTACACCTTTACGATAAAAAATATTGGCAGCTTGTTCATTTAATCCATTAAGTGTATCGCTGTTCATGGTACTGAGCCACTGTCCAATGGCTTTGGCACTATCTCGATAACGTCCATCTGCCTGCTTTAATTCGTCAAAACTTTTTTCTCTGACCATTCACATATCCTTTTCATCATTCATTTGCAAAAATGTTTTACACTATGTTTCAAGTTGTAATATATCAACTAGCATTTGTATTTTTGGCTTGACTTATACAAATCGAGTCTTATTTTGATTCTAGCAAATCATATGCCAACATTCAACGTATCAACCATCACAATCAAATAAAAAAATCCCTTTTACCATTACAATAAAAGGGATTAAAAACTTAATAATTTTCAATAACTAAAAATTACCAACCTTTTACAACACCATCTTTAAAGTGTTTTTTCGCTTCTGCTTCCACTTCATCAGATTGATATGCTTTAACAAAGTTTTGCACCGCTGGTGAATCTTTATTATCATCACGAGCAACAATAAGGTTTACATATGGTGATTCTTTATCTTCAACAAATACGCCATGTTCAGTTGCATTTAAACCTACTTGACCTGCAAATGTATTATTCACGACTACTAAATCAGCATCGTCTAATGCTTTAGCAGCAACTGATGAATCAACTTCTTTTACTTTTAATTTTTTAGGATTTTCAACAATATCTACAGAAGTGGATAATAAATTTTTATTATCTTTCAATTTGATTAGACCTTGTTTTTCTAAAAGAATTAATGCACGAGCCAAGTTACTTGGGTCATTTGGTACAGCAATGATTGCACCTTCTTTTAACTCACTTACATTTTTAATCTTTTTAGAATAACCTGCTAATGGATAAACAAAAGTATTACCCACAATCACTAAGTTTTTAAGATTTTTTTCGCTAGTATCTTTATCAAAATATGGCTTATGTTGCATTGCATTGGCATCTAAATCGCCTTTGCTTACCGCTGTATTTGGCAAAGCATAATCATTAAATTCAACAAATTCAACATTTAAATTATACTTTTCTTTAGCAATTTTTTTTGCAACTTCTGCCACTTGATGTTCAGGCCCTGACATTACCCCCACTTTAATGGTTTGAGCTGTTCCTGATGCGTTGTCTGTCGCAGGTTTTTGAGCCTGTTCTGGTTGAGCACAACCTGCAAATAAAAGCGTAGATGCCACCGCAAATACACCAAAAAATTGAGTTAATTGCATAACAATTCCTTAAAACATACGTTTAACGATGGTCAAAATGTTGAGCTAACTTATCCCCTAATTTCTGACACATCATCACAATCGCCACAATAATAATCGTTGCTACCCATTTGACATACACCATATTACGATGTTCGCCATAACTGATTGCAAGATTCCCCAAACCACCGCCACCAACAGCACCAGCCATAGCAGAATAACCAATTAAAGTTACCAACGTTAAAGTAATGCCATTAATTAAAATCGGCAAAGATTCAGGAAAATAATACTTACTCACCACTTGCCAACGAGTTGCCCCCATCGATTTTGCAGCCTCTGTCAATCCTGTTGGAATTTCAAGCAACGCATTCGATGTTAAACGAGCCACAAATGGCATAGCAGTTACAGCCAAAGGCACAATCGCAGCAGTTGTACCTAAAGTCGTCCCCACAAGTAACCGAGTAAAAGGCAATAATAGCACAAGTAAAATGATAAAAGGCACAGAACGACCAAGATTAATTAAAATATCTAACACTTGATGGACAGGTTTATGTTGTAAAATCTGCCCCTTGCCTGTTAAAAATGCTAAAAAACCCATTGGCACGCCAACAACCACCGCCAAAAACGTTGCAACCAAACTCATATAAATAGTTTGCCATGTCGCTAATGCAGTCAGTTGCCACATTTGTGGTGTAAATTGTTGTAAAAAATCAGCCCACATGACCCAATACCTCAATACGCACCTGTTGCTCACGCAAATAGGCTAAACCTTGCTCAATAATCGCTTGCTCACCTAAAAACTCAACAATTAAAATACCAAACTTGACCCCATCAACATAATCAATTTGTGATGTCAAAATACTAAAATCAATGGCAAATTTTTGAGCGATTTGCGATAACAACGGAGCATCAACCGATTGCCCTGTAAACTCTAAACGCACAATCGGATGCGATGTTGCAGATGCAGTCGATGATAATTTCGCCATATATTCATCAGGCAATGCCACATGAAAAGTTGAACGAATAAACTCTTGAGCCAATGTGGTTTGTGGATTAGAAAATAATTCACTTACTGCCCCTTGCTCAATCAATTTTCCTTTATCCATCACCGCAACACGATGGCAAATCCGCTTGACCACGTCCATTTCATGAGTAATCAATAAAATCGTAATGCCTAAACGTTGATTAATTTCTTGTAATAAACTTAAAATTGATTGCGTTGTGGCAGGGTCTAAGGCACTGGTCGCCTCATCACATAACAAGACCTTAGGGTCGCACGCCAATGCACGAGCAATGGCAACTCGTTGCTTTTGCCCCCCTGATAAATTCGCAGGATAAGCATCTTTCTTTTCCGTTAATCCCACTAAATCAAGTAATTCATTAACTTTTTGTTGAATTTGCGAACGTGGTGTTTGTGCTAATTCTAAAGGTAAAGCAATATTGTCAAAGACCGTGCGTGAATGTAATAAGTTAAAATGCTGAAAAATCATGCCAATTTGACGGCGAGCAAAAATAAGTTCAGAGTCGCTCATTTGTGTTAAATCGACATCATCCACCAATACCGTACCTGCCGTTGGACGTTCCAATAAATTGACACAACGAATTAAGGTACTTTTACCTGCACCAGATGCCCCAATCACGCCAAAAATTTGTCCTTTTTCAATATGTAAAGACACATCATCAAGTACAGTTAATGGCTGACCTGCAACATCAAAAACTTTTTTAATTTGGTTTAATTTAATCATGAAATTGAATTTTCATTATCATCAGTAGGAGAAACAATCGACTATTATAGGTAATGTTTCCATAAAAAGAAAGTTACTCACTGGTTTTTAATATGATAGGATTCATTTGTATATTTTGAATAATTGTAAAGAATAATATTTAACGTAAGTTCGGTAGTAGTGTTATGAAGTGTCAGGATACACTAATATTTTCAAAATATTACGTTAAATCGTTGGGTTTCACTACCACTCAACACCAACCTACAAGAAGATATTTTAAACCGAACTTACATGATGTTATTTCAATAAATCCATTTCTGTTAAAATTTCTACTGCTGCACGATACGCCTCTTGTGTTGCAGGAGCTCCACAATAAGGCAAACTGTGTAATAAAACTTCTTGGATTTCTGCAACTGTTGCACCATTATTGATTGCTCCACGAATATGCCCTTTAAGTTCAGTTGGACTTTTTTGAGCAATTAAAAATGCAATGGTAATTAATGAACGTGTTTTACGGTCAATGCCTTCACGTTGCCATGTTGAACCCCAAGCGTGTTCATTAATCCAATCTTGTAACGGTGCAGTAAATGGCGTTACCTGTCCCATTGAACGTTCCACATGAGCCTCACCCATCACTTGTTTACGCACAGCAATGCCATTTTGGTAGGTTTGATTGGTCATCTTTTGCTCCTTTAAAGTATATGTGCTTATTTTAAAATACTTTTATACAAAAATAATTTAGAACCTGTATTCACAACATTACGCTGTAAAATTTTGTTTGATATTAAAGAGTTAAAGTTTACTTTTGCATGAAAAAATGGCTAAATCTTGCTTTTTTGTGTCAAAAACTTAGCCGATAGAATCACTATCAGCTTGCGTTTTTTCCTTGAAAAGCTTGCGATTTATCTCATTTTCATTGCAAAAACGTTATGAATACAGGTTCTTAGTTTTTTAAATAAGCAAAATAATATCAATATACCTTAAATACTAGCACAATAAATTAAATAATCAAAGTATATCATCTCGTTTAATCCGTGTATTAAACAGCCCAATATACTCATCTTTTTTATCAATCCCTACATATTCAAGGCTCGCATCTTCATAACGCTTAAATTTATAAACAGCATCATTCATCACGCTTTCATTAAAGACATTGAGCGATACCAAAAGTGCAAAATCCGCCTGCGATAACCCTGTTACTTTGGTAAATAATTCAGGCTCTAGTTCAGAAATCACATCTTTTAGGCTATGCTCTCGATAATCGCTTAAATACATAAAAATTGGAATGCGTGTCGCAAATTTGATGAGCTTTTCTTGAATTTGCTTACGGAGCGATTTTTCTTTTTTCTCTTCTTCGGTCAGTGTCTTTTTCTCTTTCTCATCTAATTCTTGCTCACCTGCTTTCTTCTTTAAAGCTTTCACTTTCTCAGAGCGATTAATCACTACCACAATATCATCATTTAGACTGCGAAATTCTTCTATTTTCATCAGTGCTTCCATCGCATCACGGTTATCCATAAGCGTTTGCAAGGTGAAATTATCTACATTGACTAACAAAGCTGATTGCCATCGTCTCGCCAATAGTGTCGCTGTCGTACCGCTCATCGCCATATCTAACAGTAATTTAGCATCTACCTGTTGCATGGCACTACCATCATAAGCAAGTATAGGCAAAAATTGGATAAATTCTGCGACTTTATGTTCAGGATTACTGCTTTGGGTATTGAGTTTACAGCTATAATCTGCAATTTGTTTCAATGCTCGATTTGGTGCAAAATCAAATACATAACATTGATGTTTGAGAATGTGTGTTTGATTTTCTTCATCTCGTACCGCCCACGGCGTCTGTACACGAAATGCCGCCTGAAAATAGGTTTCTGGACTAGATGAATTTCTTAGCATAAAAATCCCTGTCCACGGCGGTACAGACACACCTGTGGTGAGCTTACCACAAGACAGCGTAATGCTCTTACTATTCAAAGGGTTATTGCTCATCGCTTGTTTAACAGGTACTAAAGCAATATCACCCATACCAACATTGTTACCTGCTGCGACAATGATTTCATAATCTTGATAAAATTTATTTTGTGATTGTTTTAATAAATTATTCATCGCCTCACAGCTTGCCACAGATGGCAAAAACCAAAAAGTATGGCGTAAATTATTTAATAAATTCACATCACTAAAAGGCATTGGTGGTTTGGCATTGCCTTGTTTAAAATTGGTAACAATCATTTCATCAAGATTATCACGGATTAAATCTAACCATTTTTGTACTTCGTTTTGATGTTTAAATCTTGCTTTGTCACCACTACCATCTGCCTTAAAAAACTCATTTAAATCAAATTCATTAAACTCGCCTGCACTAGCGATTGCTCGGATATGTTCAGGTAATTGATAAGTGAGCAACATCATTTGTGGCAATGACGCATAAGGGTTATCGCCTTTTTTTAAATCCCAATTTAATTTTTCTCTTTGTTCATCACCATAAGTCCAGTTAAAAATCTGCTCTTCGATAAATTCACCAGATGCTATCGCTCGAAATGGTGTGCCTGATAGATATAAATAATGGTTTGTGGTAATGGGTAATTCATTTTCATCAAATTCTACCACATTCATTTCCATTTCTTTTTGTTCATCATCAATTTGTTTTTGTTCTAGCTGTTCATCTTTGGCAAATAATCCCTTAGCATTGTCTCGCCACGCCCCATAATGGTATTCATCAAAAACCACACAATCCCAATTAACTGTATGAATCCATTCATTTCTTGCTTTGATATTACCATATTTATCTTTACCCAAGACGTCTTGGAATGAGCCAAAATATACCATTGGCTTGGACTTATCATAAGTATCAATGGTAAGTGTGCTATCTCGGCTGATAAATTGCCAACCATCAAAATCGCTGTGGCTCTCCAAATCCTCTTGCCATGCTGATTTTACCGCAGGTTTAAAGGTCAAAATCAGCACCTTTTGCCACTTCATACGTTTGGCAAGTTGATAGGTTGCAAAGGTTTTGCCAAATCGCATTTTGGCATTCCACAAAAAATGCGGTGTGCGATTTTTGTGCTTTTCTTGCTGAATGCTATTAAAATAATGGGCGGTTTTTTCGACTGCGTCCTGTTGTTCTGGACGCATTTTAAAATCTTGTGTACGTTGTCGCTCTAAGGTTTTGCCCTGTTTTACCATCAAAATGGCATTTTTGAGTGTATCTACATCGCATTTAAACCACTCGCCTGCAACAGGCATAATCCCCATTTTCTTTAGCTGCGCATGAATGGCAAAGTCTTTAAACACCGTGCCATCATCTTTGATTGCCAAGGTTTCATATTCCAATGTCCAACTTTGGCTTGGTGTTTTGGTTGGATAATGCTGTTTCATTCGCTCAAGTACTGTTTCTTGAGCGGTATAACCAATTTTTAGGCACTGTGG
Organism: Acinetobacter sp.; assembly: GCA_041854545.1. Classification (GTDB taxonomy): domain Bacteria; phylum Pseudomonadota; class Gammaproteobacteria; order Pseudomonadales; family Moraxellaceae; genus Acinetobacter. The sequence continues at coordinate 6,462 of JBHACK010000165.1, forward strand.
ATAACGCACATCAGAATAGGCGTATATTTTTGGGGTTTGGATTTGGTTAAAGATTGGGTTGGTCATTTTATTTTCTCAGCTTTAATTCAAAATTTAATTCAGTTGCAACTTTTGATTGATAAAAATCAATAAATTCCTGCCTTAAGCCTTGATATTCAGGTAACAAATAAGGCACATTATTTCCTAGACCATTTTGAGAAATAACCTGTTCCAATTTATCGCCAATTTCTTTTATAGCGATAAATTCCTCTACCAATTCTTTTGTTTTTGGCGATTGATGCCATAAATCAAAATCATGAAGTGATAAACCCAATTCACTTGTAATATATTTTCTAATTTCACGTTTAATAGGTATCAATTCATGAGCACAAAAACTATAAAAATTACCAAATAATGTAGGCTCTACCAAACCATTTCTACTTGTAGCAAAATGACGTGAATTCTTATTAGTTTTATCTCTTATCCAAATGCACTTATACCTATTTCTTGGTTGTGGTGGCAAAGCGACAAAAAATTCACAATTATCTAAATCATATTCAGATAAAATAATATCTCTATCCACATAATAATCACGCAAAAAATCTTTTAATTCCAAAATATGATTTTTATCCAAAACCATACCATTTAAATTATCATTTGCCATATCACGAATAGATTTTAAATAATCTAAAAATTCTCTTTTTGTATTAAACCGATTGTTTGTGGATTGAAAAACGTATTTACTCATCACCATCTCCCAAGTCCAACTGTGATTGTACGGTCTTTTTACTGCGAGTTTTCTTAGGTTTATCGCCTATATCGTCCATTGGGCGAATCATAGATTCAATAAATGCGATTTCGTCTTTACTTAATCCATATTTTAAATATAGCTTTTCATCTGTCCAAGATTGGGTAAAATCTTGCATTGGAACAAGAGCATAAGTTGATTTTGTAGTATTTTGAGTATTCTTTACCAAAGTTACCATAAAGTGAAAAAACTTAGTTCTTATATAACTTATTACATTATTACAAATTTCTTCACTTTCAAAAGTTCCAATAACCAAATAGGTTTCCGTGCAAGCACTATTTATTCCCGCATAAATAGGTTTGATTAAATCAGTTTGACTTTCACCAGTACCAAATGCTTTTGGCACCAAAATTTTGTGTCTTAAAATCAAATTTCTATTATGAGAAATATCCTCAAGTTTTATATATGAATTATTATTTAGACTATATAATTTAACATTATCAGTTCTATTTTTATATGGTTCTTTATTACCCGTAAATCTACTTGCTAAACGAAAAGGGTTTCTTGAGCTAACCAATTCTCCAAAAGACCGCTCTTGCCTACCGCTAACTTTTCTTAAAATGGAAATAGCTTTATTATATCTAACAACAACATCAATTCCATTTTCTTTTAATGGTCTTATTAATTTTGAAACACAATTACCGTCTTCATAAGTAGAAAACTCACAATCCCCTATATAGTCATTTTGCCATAGAAAATAATTTACACCCCCTTTGATTTCTACATTATTAAAACAATCTTTAGAATTTGGAAAATCATGTAATTGCTTAATGCGTTTATCATTGAGCATATTATCCCGAAATTCATCGAGTCCTTTACCACCTGTAAACCATCGGCTTGGTGTAATCATGATTAGATATTTGGGGTTTAGCTTTTTAGCCTGCTCTACAAACTTATGATACAAAGGAATGGCACTACTCCCAGTACCACCACCATCACTAAGCTGATAAGGCGGATTACCAATAATAACATCAAATTTCATTTTTTCTAACTCTTTATATTGATTGGATTTATTGGTATGGATAAACGCATAGGCGTGGTTTTCTAGCTCCTTACGCTCCCCAAATACCTCTTTGCTTGCACCGCACTGTGTGCATTTGCCATTTTGAAAGTCATGCTCTACCTGCCCAAAAATGATATTGCCCATATCATCTTTAAAGTCAGTACAGATAGATAACTGAGAATTAGCCTCTTTGGCACAATAGACACTACGACGAGACAGCAATGCAGTAAGATGAGTAATGGCGATACCAAAGACTTGCTTGGTCAGAATATGGTTAATACGAGTTTGTCTGTCGGGGATTTGATTGGTCAGCCCTTTATCCAATCGCTTGACAATCTCACGCAAAAATACGCCCGATTTGCACACAGGGTCTAAAAATGTCGCATGGGGATTGTGCCAAATATTAGACGGCAACAAATCCAGCATTTGATTGGCAAGCTTTGGCGATGTAAACACTTCGTCATTAGAAAGACTGGATAAACAATCGAGTACATCAGGGTTATATACTTGTTCAAACAACCCTAATTGTCCTTTATTTAATTCATCTAGGTTTTTGACAATATCGCTATCTATTTGCATATCTTGCATAACTCAATCCTGTTCGCTAATTTTTAAAAAATGAATTGGGGGATATTCTTGAATCGGCTTGGCAATAAAGCCCTTATCAACAGGTGATTGATTGTCTGTTTTTTCGACAAGATTTTCATAAACAAAATCACGGCGATTAAGCTTAATATCACTGACAAATGCCCATTCGCTAAACACAATGGCATCACCATCATGGTCTTTGAGCGTCAAGGCATCACCGTGGACAATATTTTTGGATAATAAAAATTGAGCGACATCAATCACCGCTTGATTGATATTCCCAAAATGCGTCTGATAATGAGATTCAAATAACGACAATAATCGACTACGGCACTCGCTGACATTATCGGCAAGTAGTTCAATGCCATAAATGCTTGAAATCGCCCAAATAGCATCTCGCTCATAGTGGCTTTGGGAATATTTGGGAGATTTTTGGCTTTTGTTGATTTGTGATTTTGCCAATACGGTCGTAAGTTTGCGTGTTAGGATTTCTGCCAAGAAATTACCCGTGCCACACGCAGGCTCAAGAAAACGACTACCAATTTGCTGACTTTGGATTTTGACCAAATCAAGCATGGCACGGACTTCACGCTCATGAGTAAAGACCTCGCCATGGTCAGCGATACGCTTTTTAGATTTGGTTTGGGATTGAGTTTTGGCGGTATCGGTCATTGTGCACCGCCTTTTTGGAGTTTATATAAATTTTGGACAACAAAAAGTCCGCCCAAAATATTAGGCAGACTTAAAGTGATAGATGGATTTTTATGAGAAAATTGAGACGAAATTAGCCAACGCTGAACGCTGAACGCTGAACGCTGAACGCTGAACGCTGAACGCTGAACGCTGAACGCTGAACGCTGAACGCTGAACGCTGAACGCTGAAGTACTTTAAAAATAGCAACCATTTTTATACCTTAAATTCATGTTTTTTATTAT
>JBHACK010000166.1:0-8805 GCA_041854545.1 Acinetobacter sp.
AAACATATTTTTACCCAATCAATGTAATTTTACGCCTTAAACTTCTCAATCTCACTGACAAATCTATCAAACAACGGTGAGCAATCGTGCGGGCCGGGGCTGGCTTCTGGGTGTCCTTGAAAGCTAAACGCCACACGGTCAGTGCGTTCAATACCCTGATTTGAGCCGTCAAACAGCGAGCGGTGTGTCGCACGCAAAGTGCTTGGCAAAGTCGCTTCATCTACCGCAAAGCCATGGTTTTGTGATGTAATCATCACCGTACCATCTTCAAGGTTTTGTACAGGGTGATTTGCACCATGATGACCATGATTCATTTTGATGGTTTTCGCACCACTTGCAAGGGCTAAAATTTGATGTCCTAAGCAAATACCAAATACAGGAATTTGCGTGGTTTCAACAATCGTTTTGACTGCATCAATCGCATAATCACACGCAGATGGGTCGCCTGGGCCATTGGATAAGAAAATACCATCTGGATTTAATGCAAGCACTTGTTCTGCAGGGGTTTGTGCAGGAACAACGGTTAATTTGCAACCACGGTCAGCCAACATACGCAAAATGTTAGTTTTTACGCCATAATCATAGGCAACAACATGGTATTTTAATTCAGGTTGAGTAAAGCCTTTGCCTAACTGCCAAGAGCCTTCTGTCCATTCAAAACCATCTTTATCGCAACATTCTTTGGCTAAATCTAAACCATTTAAACCGCCAAAACTTTTTGCTAATTCAATGGCTTTTTCAGCAGTTGCATCTTCACCTGCTAAGATTGCTCCGTTTTGAGCTCCTTTATCACGCAAAATACGGGTCAATTTGCGTGTGTCAATATCTGCAATCGCAACTACATTTTGCTCAAGTAAATAGTCGCTTAATGATTGTTCTGCACGGAAATTGCTGTGTAATAAAGGTAAATCACGGATAATTAACCCGTTTGCCCATACTTTATGAATACGACCAGATTCGACATCTTCAGTATTGCAACCTGTATTACCAATGTGTGGATAGGTTAAAGTAACGAGTTGTTGTGCATAACTTGGGTCAGTTAAGATTTCTTGATAGCCTGTCATGGCAGTATTGAAAACGACTTCGCCAGTCGTTGAACCTGTTGCACCGATTGATGTACCGTAGAAAACTGTACCATCGGCAAGGGCTAAAATGGCGGGAATGCTCAAGGCGAACTCCTAATTTTTTTAAGTTGTGTAATACAGCGAAACATCTGTTTAATGGATAGTTTTTGAGCTATTTTAGGACATGATGTACGCATAACTTAAAAACACATTATACACAAATTTAGGGCAAACGTCTAGGAGAATGTTGCATTGCAGGGTTTAAGCGTTTATTTCTTTTTCACTCTTGTCCTTTTGCAAAGAACGTTTTAACATAACCACATTTTTATCTTGATATTTTGATGTTCAATGAAGTTAATTTTAGCTCCAATGGAAGGTCTGACTGACCCTGTAATGCGAGATGTTTTGACATCTGTGGGTGATTTTGATTGGTGTGTAACAGAATTTATTCGGATTACTGACAGCCTATTACCTGACCATATTTTTTATCAATATTGCCCAGAACTTAAACACGGCGGAACAACGCTGGCTGGCACGCCTGTTCATGTACAATTTTTGGGTAATCAGCCACAGCGATTGGCTGAAAATGCGGTGCGAGCGGTTGAATTAGGGGCATTAGCGATTGATTTAAATTTTGGTTGCCCTGCCAAAACAGTTAATCGACATCGTGGCGGTTCAATTTTGCTAGATGAGCCTGAAACAGTACATGAAATTGTTAAAGCGGTGCGAACAGCTGTTCCTGCTCATATTCCTGTATCTGCAAAAATGCGTTTAGGTTATTTAGATGAACATCATACTTTAGATAATGCCTTTGCGATTGAACAAGCAGGAGCAAGTTGGCTAACGGTTCATGCACGCACGAAAGCTGATGGTTACACTCCACCTGCTTATTGGGAAAAAATTTTACCGATTCGTCAAGCATTATCCATTAATGTGATTGCAAATGGCGAAATTTGGAATAATCAACACGCTAGACGTTGTTTAATACAATCAGGTTGTGATGATTTAATGCTCGGTCGTGGAGCGGTAACAACGCCTGATTTAAGTCAATGTATCCGCCAAAATCGTGATACCGCACTTTTAACATGGGACGATTTAGTACAATTACAAATCCGTTTTTTAAATGGTAATGCTAAAACTGAAATTGGTATGGTTGGACGTTATAAACAATGGATTGGCATGATGTCCAAAGCCTATCCACAAGCGGAGCAACTGTGGCAACAGATTAAACGTCTAAAAACTATTGATGAAATTTTAACCTATTTACATTTGAGTTTAACATGAAAAAAATCATTTTTATCTGTGGCTTAGTGAGCAGTATCGCCCTAACAGGCTGTATGACCACACCTGCTCTACCCCAAGAACAACGCCCTGCACAATGGGGAACGTTGCTTGATAAACAACATAATTTTTATCAAATTTCAAAAACGGTTTATCGCAGTGAACAACCCAATGTGTTGTTTATTCCACAGCTTAAAAAATACAATATCAAAAATATTGTCAATTTACGCAACAGTACCGAAGATTTTGCTATTTTAGATAAAAATCAGTTTAATTTAATCCATTATCCGATTGATACATGGCAAATTAACCGCAATGATTTATTAAAGGTCATGCTTGCTATTCGTGATGCGGAAAAACGTGGCGAAAAAATCTTAATTCATTGTTATCATGGCTCTGACCGTACAGGAGCAAGCATTGCCATGTATCGCATTATTTTCCAAAACTGGACGATTGAACAAGCAACGCAAGAAATGAAACACGGCGGTTATGGATTCCATCGTATTTGGAAAAATATTGAGCATTTATTCACCGAAGAAAATGTACAATGGATTCGCCAACAGATGAAACAAACAACTTAATTGGGGAACACTCCCATTTTGACACAAAAACATATAAAATTATCACAGAATCTCAACATGATAGGTTGATGGCTATTATAAAATGTACTGATTGGTACATTTTAATCACACGCTATCTCCCTGTTATTGAGATGGATTTTTCAATGTAAAATTAGAGTTCTCCTATGTTTTTTATTCGTGTACATAATGGTCATCCAACACCATCGCAAATTAAACAAATTTGCCAATATATTTTGCAGTATCCCAAAGCAAATGAACGTCTTGCACAAGAAGATATTACGTTGTTATTAAGAATCATAAAATTACACTCAAATCAAGTACATTTAATTGAGCAAGATTGGAATGTTTTTGTACAACGTTTTTCGTTTATCGACCGTCATGGGCATACACGCCGTTTTTATTCCCATCATAATGCCTTGTATTTGTGTGATGATGCTGGTTGGAATGAAGTGAAACGGTTTCAATAAATCTAATCAAAAATAAATACCACAAAACCGCTTACCCAAAGGGGCGGTTTCTATTAAAATTCCTTGCGAAATTGCTCTTATCATCACGACAAATGGAAATATTGCAATTTTTATCATAATCACATCAACAATCATCATGTTATTTATTTGACTTAATTTTATCCTACTATTTACCGTAAAAAATGGCTTGTTTATTGCATCAATATTCCTTACAATGAATTGCAATGCCCCCATTGGATTTTAAGTAAAATGAATGCCTTAACCCTTGCTCAACAACGCTACACCTGTAAAGCCTACGACCCTACTCGCAAAATTCCTGAAGAAACGCTCACACGTTTACTCGATGTATTACGTTTAACGCCAAGCTCAATTAATATTCAACCTTGGCAATTTTTAGTGGCTCAAAGTGATGAAAGCAAAGCAAAAATTACGCAAGCAATGCCAAACATCCATGCCCACAATATTCCAAAAATTCAAAACTGCTCTGCGGTGATTATTTTTACGGTACAAACTAATTTAGATGATGAACATCTTCACCACGTTTTACAAGCAGAAGATGATGCAGGACGTTTTGCCAATGCCGATGTACGTCAAAGTCGCTTTCAGCTTTGCTCAAATAATTTGGCAGAAAAACGCCAACATGGGCTAGATATTTGGCTAAATGAACAATTACACATTGCATTAGGGACAATGTTATTTGCTACACAACTGGAAGGCATTGACAGCACAGCGATTGGCGGTTTTGACAATGCTCTCCTTGACCAAGCCTTAAATTTACCTGAACAAGGTTTACGCAGTGTAGTGATGTTAGCACTCGGTTATGCAAGTGATACGGATTTTAATCGTAAACTGCCTAAAGCACGTTTAAGTAGCGAACAAGTGATACGCTATCTTTAATCATTTTGACAAGTTCTAACAATGTAAAATACAACAGGATATTGATATGACTCAACAATCTCTTAGCGACTATATGCACACTCTTGGCAAAAACGCTCGCCAAGCCTCTCGCCAGCTTGCTATGGCAACCACGCAACAAAAAAACCAAGCATTAGAACTGATTTACCAAGCCTTAGTTCAAGCACAAGAGCACATTTTACAAGCCAATCAAAAAGATATTGAACAAGCACAAAGTACTGGCATTGATTCAGCATCTTTAGACCGTTTAACGCTGACAACAGCACGTTTTCAAGGAATGCTCAATGGCTTAAAAGACGTGATTGCATTAGCCGACCCGATTGGTGAAATTACCGATATGACCTATCGTCCATCAGGCATTCAACTGGGCAAAATGCGAGTGCCTTTAGGTGTAGTTGGCATGATTTATGAAAATCGCCCAAATGTTACGCTTGAAGCAGGAGCATTAGCACTCAAATCAGGAAATGCGATTATTTTGCGTGGTAGTTCAAATGCAATGCACTCCAATCAAGCGATTGCTCATGCAATTTCCTTAGGTTTAGCACAATCAGATTTACCTGACAATGCGGTACAAGTGGTTAAAACATCTAATCGTGATGCGGTTGGACACTTGATTACTATGTCAGATTATGTTGATGTGATTGTACCTCGTGGCGGTAAAAGCTTAGTTGAACGTATTAGCAATGAAGCTCGCATTCCAGTCATTAAACATTTAGATGGCGTGTGTCATGTTTATGTTGATGACAATGCAGATTTAAACAAAGCGGTGCCGATTGCCTTAAATGCCAAAACACATCGCTATGGGGTGTGTAATGCAATGGAAACCTTGTTGATTCATTCAGCGATTGCCCCTGAATTTTTAAAGCAAATCATTCCGCTATATCGTGAAAAAGGGCTAGAATTGCGTGTTTGTGAACGTACACACGCTCTATTCCAACAGCTTGATTTAGGGGAAACCGTGCCTGCAACTGAAGATGATTGGTACACCGAATATCTTGCCCCAATCTTATCCATTAAATTGGTTGATGAGATGGCTCAAGCGATTGAACATATTAACCATTATGGCTCACATCATACCGATGCGATTGTTACGGAACATTATTCTAAATCTCGCCAGTTTATTGCCCAAGTCGATTCAAGCTCGGTGATGGTCAATGCCTCAACTCGTTTTGCAGATGGTTTTGAGTATGGTTTAGGGGCAGAAATTGGGATTTCAACCGATAAAATCCATGCTCGGGGGCCAGTTGGCTTGGAAGGTTTAACTTCTCAAAAATGGGTTGTCTTTGGTGATGGACAAATTCGCCAATAATTTATCTCATTAAGAAAAATTTTTTAGGGCGTTCTTACGCCCTTTTCTATGTTTAAAATAACAACAGTTTTACGCCTTTTGTTGTATTTATTATCATCTACATCTAAAGTATAGCATCATCAACTTTATTTTTTTGCGTATTTATGATAAAACATCAACTGTATTTCGTTCGTCTTCGTGTTTTAAGACAACATTGGATTTATATTAACATTTTGGGGACTTTTTTATGTCAACATCTGTTTTAGTGATTAACTGCGGTTCGTCTTCTTTAAAATATGCCTTAGTTGAAGAAGGCAAACAACAACGTATTCAAGGTTTAGCGGAAAATTTAGGTTCTGAAAATGCCCGTATTAAAGGGGTAGATGCGAACGGTGAATCGTTTGAAACAACTGTCCCAAATGCTGACCATGAAAAAGCATTACAAATTATTTTAGAAAATTTAGCTGACCATAAACCACAAGCGATTGGACATCGTATCGTTCACGGCGGAACAATTTCTGAATCAGTGCTTTTAACTGAAGAAGCCTTAGAACGTATTAAAAATGCGATTCCTTTAGCACCATTGCACAACCCTGCAAACTTGTTAGGGGTACAAGCGACTAAAAACTTATTCCCAGATTTGCCACAAGTAGGCGTGTTTGATACTGCATTCCATCAAAGTATGCCAGCTCATGCGTATCGTTACGCTGTACCAAAATTCTTATATACAGAGCATAATGTTCGCCGTTATGGTTTCCACGGTACAAGTCATGCGTTTGTTTCTGAGCGTGGTAGTGAATTGGCAGGTGCTAAAAATCAAGGGGGCTGGCTCACTGCTCACTTAGGCAATGGTAGCTCAACCTGTGCCATTTGGAATGGTAAGAGTGTGGATACATCAATGGGCTTAACGCCACTTGAAGGCTTGGTGATGGGTACACGTTCAGGTGATGTTGACCCAAGTTTACATAACTTTATCGCTACAAACTTAGGTTGGGATTTAGCAAAAGTCACTAAGATGTTAAATAGTGAATCTGGTTTACTTGGTCTTTCTGGCTTATCAAACGATATGCGTACGTTAATTGAAGCATCTGAAAATGGTAATGAAGATGCAACTTTAGCGATTGAAGTATTCTGCTATCGTTTAGCGAAATCATTAGCAGGCGTAAGCTGTGGTTTACCAAAAATTGATGGTTTAATTTTCACTGGCGGAATTGGTGAAAATGCGGCGTTAATTCGTGAAAAAACTGTTGCTTATTTAGGTAACTTAGGGTTCCAAATCAGCAAAGAGAAAAACGATGGCTTAAAACGTGGTACGGCAGGTCAAGTAGATGCAGGTACGGGCCCTCAAATTTGGGTTGTTCCAACCGATGAAGAAGGTCGTATTGCTCAAGAAACACGAGCTGTTGTAAACGCATAATTAATGGTTAGGGAAGTACGCATACTTCCCTAATTTGACAGATATAGGATTGAATATGAATACTATTTTACTTGTTCCAACCGAATTAGGTGCAGGTGTTACATCTGCAAGTTTAGGGCTTGTTGCATCATTTGACTTAAAAGGCATTCAAGCAGGCTTTTTAAAACCATTTACCCAAGAAACACAAAAAGCGGTTGATTCAACCACTGCTCTACACCAACATTTATTTAATGACCGTAAATATATTCAACCAATTAGCTATGAAACTGTGGTGAAATATTTAGCTAAAGGTCAAATGGATGAGTTACTCGAAGAAGCGGTAAAATTACACCGTGAAGTTGCTCAACATCATGATGTGATTATTGTTGAAGGTTTATTACCTACAGGCAATGACCCATTTGTAAACCAATTAAATATTGCACTTGCTCAAGCACTTGATGCAAAAGTCGTCTTAGTCAGCAAATCTTATTTACAAGACCCACATAGCACCGCCGATAAAGTTGATGTTCAACTGCGTACTTTTGGTAATCGTGTGTCTGGCGTGTTGTTTATGCGTGCTCGTGGTTTAAGCGATGATAAAGCTCAAATCCCTGTTGCGATTGACCCAAGTTTACGTTTAAATGATGAAATTGCTCAATTTGCGAAACAATTACAAGAATATAATCCAAATTTAGGTACTGATAAACTACCAATTTTAGGCTTAGTTCCATTTAGTAACACCTTGAGCGTTCCACGCACACTAGACATTGCAGATGTGATTGAAGGTGAATGGATTAACGAAGGAAAAGCAAAAACTCGCCGTATTTTACATACTAGCTTAATTGCATCTAGCATTGAACATGAATTAAGCAAATTTGTTGCAGGCGAATTAATCATTAGTGCCAGCGGTCGTGATGATGTCTTGCTTGCAAGTAGTGATGCGGTAAACCGTGGCGTACCTTTAGCAGGTTTAATTTTAGCAGAACACGCATTATCAGCAAATCAAATCTTAGATTCTCAAAAAGGACATGATTTGCCTGTGTTCTATACTAAGTTAAGCGTACTTGAAACCGCTCAACGTTTAGCAAACTTTAGCAACGAAGTTCCAAGTGATGACATTGAACGTGCATCGCAAGTCGCTCGTTTTGTTGCAAGTCATATCTGCCAAAACTGGTTGGAAAAAAATAGCGAAGGTACCAAACCACGTTTATCACCATCTGCATTCCGTTATGAATTGGTGCAAAACTCAATCGCAGCGAAAAAACGCATTGTATTACCTGAAGGGGACGAGCCACGTACCATTCAAGCGGCTGCCATCTGTCAATCTCGTGGCATTGCTCACTGTATCTTATTGGCAAAACCTGAAGCAGTTGCAGAAGTGGCAAAAGCTCGTAATATCGAATTACCTGCAGGTCTTGAAATTATTGACCCAGACTCAATTCGTGCAAAATACATCGCACCAATGGTAGAACGCCGTAAAGGTAAGTTAAACGAACCACAAGCCGAAGAGCAATTACAAGATACCGTTGTTTTAGGTACTATGATGTTGGCTTTAGATGAAGTTGATGGCTTAGTTTCAGGTGCAGTTCATACTACAGCAAACACTATTCGTCCTGCGTTCCAGTTAATTAAAACAGCTCCAGAATACTCGCTTGTTTCTTCTGTCTTCTTTATGTTATTGCCTGAAGAAGTTTATGTTTATGGTGACTGTGCGGTAAATCCAAACCCAACCGCTGAACAATTAGCAGAAATTGCTATTCAATCTGCTGATTCAGCAAAAGCCTTTGGTATTGACCCACGCATTGCTATGATT
>JBHACK010000167.1:0-2648 GCA_041854545.1 Acinetobacter sp.
CAAGAACAAACCTTCTGTTACCGTATCTAAAATATCAACGGTTTGCTGACGAGCAACTTCTAATTGGCTGTCGGCATCTTGTAAACGACGCATGAAGACCATTAAGAAGGCAACAAAATAACCTAAAATCACCAAGATTCCAAGAAATTGAATCACACGGATAACGGTCGCTGTTGTTACCGCACTGTCATATACCTTGGTAGTTAATTTATTAAATTGTTCATTCATCACAATGGTTGAGATTTTAGCTTGTGATGATGCTAAATATAAGTTTTGTGATGAATCTACTAATAGGTTATCTGCATTTTTTAAATATTCATCAACCAATGGTGAAAGTGCTTGCCATTGTTTATTAATTTCATCAAATTCTGTTTTAAAATCACTAGATAATTTTGGTACATAAACGGTTTCGCCCGTTACATATTGTATATCTTTACCTTTACTTAATGCTTCAATTAAACGTTTATTTTCTTCATTACTTTCTTTTAAACGTGTTAATACTGTTTTAAAGTGAGGAGAGGAAATATCTTCACCGATTGAGTTTTGCAGGTCGAACAAGTCTTTAATGATTTCTTGACCGTTATTCGCTGCTTTGTTGGTTGCATTAATCAAACTTGTATTTCGCTCAAGTGTTGATGCTGCAAAAAGTGTAAATATAAGGAGAACACCAATCAAGCTAAGCAAAATTACAATAGATAAAATTAATGATTTGTATTTTTCATTGTTAAAATACATTTTAACATCAGTTAATTTCATAAAAACCCCATTAGGTTTACAAAAAAATGAAAATATATCGATTGGATATATTCACTCTTTTTTTAGATTTAATGTCGAGTATAAGTTCGGTTTATTTATGAATCATTGTTATTACATCAAAACAAACACATGACCTAAATTCAACGTCCATAGATAGTGATAATCAATAGGGAGATGAACTCCCTATTTGATTTATACAATTAAGTTATTGAGCTTTCTTAATGTATTTATCTTTAATTTTTTCAATTTCACCATTTTTCTTTAAGTTATCAATCCCTTTATTTAACTTGCCAATTAATTCTTGGTCATTTTTGCGTGTGTACATCACCAATTTTGTGCTTGGTTCTGTATCTGGTTCATACTCTAAAGTTTTTACTTTATATTGTGGGTGATTTGAAGAAATATATTCCAATAAATATTTATCTTGTAATACAGCATCATATTTATTTTGCATTAAACCTTGATATAAAGCAAATACTGTATTTAATTTATCATGCTGTTGCGTTGCGATTTTATTAACCATTAATTCTTGTTTAGTATCGCTCATGGTTGCAACACGCAAGCCTTTTAAATCATTTGGGCTTGTTAAATTTAACTCAGGCTTATACATAATAATTGATGGATTAAATAAATATGAGTTTGTATGCCCATATTTTGCCGCACGTTCTTCAGTTAAAGATAAATCACTGATAATAACTTGATATGCTCCTTTTTCTAATTTAGGGAACATTTCAACAAATGGCTCTTTATATAACTCAACTTTAAAGCCTTGGTCTTCACCAATCGCACGGATAACATCAATATCAATCCCTTGCAAGTTGCCATAGTTATCTTGGAAGGTAAACGGCGGTAATACCCCAGAAGTTACGACCTTAACAACAGGTGCATTGTCCGGTAATTTGCTTTTAAATTCGTCTGCTTTTGCCTCTGTTTTTACATCCGTACTTGCAGGCTTTTGCGTTTCTGTTGATGCAGGTTTGTCGCCACCACAAGCGGTTAAACCAATACAAATCGCCATAGATAAAAAGATTTTTTTCATAGGAGAAATACCTAAAAAATAACAATATAAAAAACGTATAGTTACATCGTTATTTATAAAATATCTATATCTTATCATTTATTTAGATAAGGAATTTTGTTAATAAAGATGTAATATTGTTTAATTTAGCATTGTTTTATCAGTATTTCAAATAATTTTTTTAATAAAAACGATTCAAAAAATAAATAATCCCTACAAAAATAATGTATTTTTTATAGGCTAATAAAAACAACATTCGTTATTTAATTAAAAAGAGAAATCCCCTTGAGTTTAATTTGTTCATCATCAAATTAAAATCAGTACATTTAAAGATTGATTTAGAACCTGTTCACGATTAATTTTTTTAGGTAAAAATGAGATCAATCGCTAGCTTTTCAAGGAAAAATGCAGGTTAATCGTCATTCTATCAAGCAAGTTTTTGACATAGAAAAGCAAGATTTAGCCATTTTTGGCAAAAAAGCAATTATTTTTAATCAGATATTCTACAAACATACCAAAGCATAATTCATTGTGAACAGGTTCTTATAATACAATCACTTCATCGCTAAAATTATCTGCCACTCGTTGCCCTGCACAAAGTACCGAATACACGCTACAATCTAAGACTTGTTTTTCATGTTTAAGCGTTTGAGCGAATGCGTTGGATAGCTGGCAATCACCATCAGAAATCATCAAAATATCGGCTTTAAGATAGTCTTTTTCTGCTCGAATAATATCCAAAGCACGTTGTAAAGGCGTTTCAAAGTCTGTTCCGCCATTAAAGCCTTGTTGTAAAAATTTTAATAAACCTGCTAAATGTTCTGCTCCATGTAAAGCATATTCTTGGATTTGTCCGCTTGCACCAAAGAGTAGC
>JBHACK010000168.1:0-8335 GCA_041854545.1 Acinetobacter sp.
CAATGCCCAATTATAAACAAAACGAACACAACCAAAGTGTTGTTCAACCGCTACGGCTTGTTGTTGGTTTGGATAAATTCGGTATTTGTAGGCTTTGAGCATGGCTTTTTAGCTGATTGACATGTGGGGATAATTTAGCATTATTTGCATTTAGTATCAATGATGAGAAAGGAATTTGTAAAGCACTTGGCAGGGTTTTATTGGAAACCTGTACTTTGGACTAGAGTGTATTGTTTGCTGACGACTGGCGGTGCTACGATTGATACCATTAGACAGTACATCGAAAAACAAGAACGTCCTGATTAGATCGCCCGTGCTTACATCTCCACCTGAGAAGCACTGCTTCGCAAGAAAGATTATAGGTGGAGAATTACACACGATGAGTTAAATCATGGAGAAATAAAAGGAAATATGTAATGTTTTGTAACGTGATACGTTGCACATAGCAAGATGATTGGGTTTGATTTTTAGCATATCGCCCACAAGAAAATACATAATTTTTAAAATAATCATGCTAAAATGCTCTTTTTTATGAATGATTTTAATTGATATGAATCCGCAAATTTCATCATTTCATCTTCCACAAGGGATTGATTCTCTTGACTTCTCGGGAATTCAACGTGGTATTGAACGTGAAACCTTGCGTATGCAGGCGAATGGTTTTTTATCACAAATGGCTCATCCGATTGGGCTTGGCTCGGCATTAACGCACCCTAAAATTACAACGGATTATTCTGAAGCGTTATTAGAATTTATTACATCACCAAAAAACAGTATTGCTGAAGCATTGGCAGAGTTGCATGAGATTCATCATGTGGTACAAACGCAGTTGCCTGAAGGTGAAAAATTGTGGTCGATGTCAATGCCGTGTATGTTAGATGAGCAGGAAGAAAATATTCCTTTAGCGTATTATGGTACATCTAATTTAGGACGTTTTAAGACCTTGTATCGCCGTGGTTTAGGGGTGCGATATGGTCGCCGTATGCAAACCATTGCAGGAGTGCATTATAATTTGTCGTTTGCAGATGCGTTGTTTGTTGCGTTGCAACAGCAAGAGCAGTCGCCTGAATTAAAAGCCTTGTCTTTGCAAGATTATCGTAGCCATCGTTATTTTGGTTTGATTCGTAATTTTATTCGCTTGTTGCCCTTAGTGATTTATGTCATTGGGGCAAGTCCAGCAGTTTGTCGTTGTTTTTTAACAGGGCGAAAACATCATTTACAAGATTTTGTGAAAGGTTCGTTATATTTGCCGTATGCAACCGCATTGCGTATGGGCAGTTTGGGCTATCAAAATACTGCTCAAAAGCAATTAGGCATTCATTATAATGATTTAACGGGATATTTGCAGGGCTTGCAACGTGCGGTGCATACACGTTTTGCGGAGTTTTCTGCCTTAGGTTTAGATGATGAACACGGCGAGCCGATTCAAATCAATGACCATATTTTGCAAATTGAAAATGAATATTATAGTTTGATTCGTCCTAAGCAAATTCCGCAAGCAGGGGAAACACCTGCTCAAGCCTTAGCCAATCGTGGTGTGGCGTATGTGGAGTTGCGTGCGGTTGATGTTAATCCATATAGTCCAATCGGTATTGATGAAGTTTCTGCAGGCTTTTTAGAAAGTTTAGCATTGTATTGCTTATTAGCAGAAAGTCCAGCGATTTCTGAAGATGAACAGCATTTATTGGAACAAAATCAAAGTGAAATCATTAATCGTGGACGTGCAGATGATGTCATGATGGCAACTTTAACAGGTGAAATTTCCTTTAAAACGTGGGCAGAAACACATCTTCATCAAATCGCAAATATCGCAAAACAGTTAGATACAACGACTGGGCAATCCATCTATCATTCGGCTGTACAGGTCATGCAACAGCGTGTTCAAGATACATCATTGACTTTGTCGGCTCAAGTGGTGCGTGATATTGAGCAACATGGTAGTACATGGAAATTTGGCGATTATTTGGCACAGCAACATCATCAAGTGTATCAACAAACCGCATTGACGATTGAAAAAGCTAAGTTTTATCAACAGTTAGCTGAACAATCATTACAGCAACAATACGACTTGGAACAGCAAGCGACTGTTTCATTTTATGAATATGTGCAACAGTATCGCTCATAGTCGTTGGAGTATATAAAATGAATCCTGCCTTGATTGAAAAATGGTTGAGTTATCGTGCTGTCCATGCGTTTTTATTTTTAAGTAGTGTGGTCGGCATGGCGTTTGCCTTGTATTTACAACATGGACAAGGCTTGGAGCCGTGTCCTTTATGCGTCTTTCAGCGTGTGGGCTTAATCGCAATGGGCATGGTATCTTTGGTTGCCATGTTACATAATCCTAAAATGTTTTTATTTCGCCGTGGCTATGCGTTGTTGGCGACTTTAGGCATTGGTTGGTCGTTAGCAGTCGCAGGTCGCCATATTTGGTTGCAAAATTTACCACCAGATAAAGTGCCAAGTTGTGGGGCAGGCTTGGATTATTTATTAGAAACATTTCCCTTAAGTCATGTTTTACAACAAGTTTTAACAGGTTCTGGGGAGTGTGCTGTGATTGATTGGACATTCTTAGGTCAGTCGTTGCCAGTATGGTCATTTGCTTTTTTTGGTGTACTCGCCTGTGTTTGTGTGTGGCAGTTATTCCGTGTTTATCCAAAATAGGGTAAAATAAGTACATTGTGCTCATCAAATGATGGTATCAAGAAAAGAAGATAAGGGTTGGTTGGCAAGATTCTGTCGGTCAATATCAACTCAATCAAATGTAAAGTGTAGGTTGTGTTATCATGATTTATCATATTTATGATGGTAAGATGTTGTAACTAATCCGAATTTTGTTTTTTAAAGAGAATGCCATGAACGAGTTAATGTTAAAGATGGTTTTTGCCATACTATTTCTCTTCAGTTTTGTTAATCCTGCAACGGCTCAAATTTCTGTGGGCGTTGACCATTTATCAGACAGTAAGCCATCTGCATTTAATGCTCAATCGATGGTAATTCGTCTTGCACCAGAGTCATATATTTCATTGGGTGCAAATCATTTAAATGACAGTAAAGCATCTGCATTAAATGCTCCTGTAACCAATCAACAAGCAATTAAAGTGCATCGTTATGAATGTGATAATGAACAACAAGTGGCGGTGCGTTTTTTATCGTTAAATCAAGTGTTATTGGGAATGAATTATCAACAACTAACCTTGACCAAAGAGCATAAAAAAGCGTGGCGTACTTTCGGTATTTTCTATCGTCCAACCCAAGAAAATGCTTATAATAGCTTTAGTGTGGAAAAAGGATTTTCAGAACGTGAAACAACATGGGTTCAACGTGGTCAAGCCTATGGTATCTTAAAATATCATAATATGCACGGCACGCCTGTGCGTACCCATTGTACTGTTTTAAATTAATTTAAAACTTAATGATGTTCGGACACCGCAAACGATGCGGTGTTTTTTTTGGCTAACATTTGCCTATATCTATACCAGTAGAAATTTAATACAGTCGCTAGACTAAAATGAGTACATTAACTCTCTTATTTCTTAATTGTATCAATAGATTATATTTTTTGTAAATTATTTTAATATTGGGAGAATTTGTGGTAATTTTCAAGTTATTAGTGTATATAAAATGTTTGCGAATATTTAATTTAAATTTGCTATACTATGGAGAATTTTTATTAATCTTTGAGCGTTATTCATGAACCTATCTCAATCCAATCGACCAATTCCTGACCCAAGTATTGCACAATTAAAACAATTACTTAAAGAACGCATTCTCATCATTGATGGTGCGATGGGGACGATGATTCAACAACATAAATTACAAGAACAAGATTACCGTGGCGAACGTTTTGCCGATTGGGCAAGCGACTTAAAAGGCAATAATGATTTATTGGTACTGACTCAACCGCAGATTATTCAAGGTATTCATGAGCAATACTTAGAGGCAGGTGCGGATATTATCGAAACCAATAGTTTTAATGGTACACGAGTGTCGATGGCAGACTATCACATGGAAGAGCTTGTGCCAGAGATTAACCGTGAGGCGGCACGATTAGCAAAACAAGCCTGTGAAAAATATTCAACGCCAGATAAACCACGTTTTGTTGCAGGCGTGTTAGGGCCTACATCTCGGACGTGTTCAATTTCGCCTGATGTTAATAACCCTGCCTTTCGTAACATTACCTTTGATGAACTCAAAGAAAATTATATTGAGGCAACACACGCTTTAATTGAAGGTGGAGCAGATATTATTCTGATTGAAACGGTTTTTGATACTTTAAACTGTAAAGCAGCGATTTTTGCCGTCAAAGAAGTGTTTAAAACGATTGGACGTGAATTGCCATTAATGATTTCAGGGACAATTACTGATGCGTCTGGGCGTACATTAACAGGGCAAACCGCAGAGGCATTTTGGAACTCGGTGCGTCATGGTGATTTATTATCCATTGGTTTTAACTGTGCTTTAGGTGCTGATGCAATGCGTCCACACGTTAAAACCATTGCAGACATTGCAGATACGTTTGTATCCGCTCACCCAAATGCAGGGTTGCCAAATGCCTTTGGTGAATATGATGAAACCCCTGAACAAACCGCTGAATTTTTAAGAGAATTTGCAGAAAGTGGTTTGATTAACATTACAGGCGGTTGCTGTGGAACGACCCCCGCACATATTAAAGCAATTTATGAGGCAGTCAAACATATTAAACCACGCCAAGTGCCTGAAACGATTCCTGCCTGTCGTTTAAGTGGCTTAGAACCGTTTAATATTTTTTCAGATTCTTTATTTGTCAATGTGGGTGAACGTACCAACGTTACAGGTTCAAAAAAGTTTTTACGTTTAATTCGTGAAGAAAATTATGCAGAGGCGTTAGAAGTCGCTCAACAACAAGTTGAGGCAGGGGCTCAAGTTATCGACATCAACATGGATGAAGGAATGTTAGACTCGAAAAATGCAATGGTGCATTTTTTAAACTTGGTTGCATCTGAACCTGAAATTTCTAAAGTGCCTATTATGATTGACTCATCAAAATGGGACATCATTGAGGCAGGCTTAAAATGTGTACAAGGCAAACCGATTGTCAATTCCATTTCCTTAAAAGAAGGTTATGATGAATTTGTCGAAAAAGCACGTTTATGCCGTCAATACGGTGCTGCGATTATTGTCATGGCATTTGATGAAACAGGACAAGCCGATACTGAAGCTCGTAAACGTGAAATTTGTGAACGTTCTTACCGTATTTTAGTTGATGAAGTCGGCTACCCATCAGAAGATATTATTTTTGACCCGAACGTGTTTGCAGTCGCAACAGGGATTGAAGAGCATAACAACTATGCGGTTGATTTTATTGAAGCGACTGGCTGGATTAAACGCAATTTACCAAATGCCATGATTTCTGGCGGTGTATCAAACGTTTCATTCTCGTTCCGTGGTAATGAACCAGTACGAGAAGCCATTCACGCCGTGTTTCTCTATTATGCCATCAAACAAGGCATGACCATGGGGATTGTCAATGCAGGACAACTGGCAATTTATGATGATATTCCTAAAGAATTGAAAGATGCCGTTGAAGATGTCATTTTAAACCAAAATCAAGGCGAAAGCGGACAAGTGGCAACCGAAAAACTATTAGAAGTTGCCGAGAAATACCGTGGACAAAGCGGAGCAACCAAAGAAGTTGAAAACCTAGAATGGCGAAATGAATCGGTTGAAAAACGCCTTGAATATGCCTTAGTTAAAGGTATTACCACTTATATCAATGAAGATACAGAAGAAGCACGACTAAAAGCCAAACGCCCATTAGATGTGATTGAAGGCCCACTCATGGACGGCATGAATGTGGTAGGTGATTTATTTGGAGCAGGGAAAATGTTCTTACCCCAAGTGGTAAAATCTGCTCGTGTGATGAAACAAGCGGTTGCATGGCTAAACCCTTACATTGAAGCGGAAAAAACCGCAGGCGAAAGCAAAGGTAAAGTGTTAATGGCAACCGTCAAAGGCGATGTCCATGACATTGGCAAAAACATTGTAGGGGTTGTGCTTGGCTGTAATGGCTATGATATTGTGGATTTAGGGGTGATGGTACCTTGCGAAACCATTTTACAAACTGCTATTGATGAAAAAGTAGATATTATTGGCTTATCGGGCTTGATTACACCAAGTTTAGATGAAATGGTATTTGTTGCCAAAGAAATGCAACGCAAAGGCTTTAAAATTCCATTATTGATAGGCGGAGCAACCACATCAAAAGCCCATACTGCTGTCAAAATTGACCCAGAATATCAAAATGATGCGGTGATTTATGTGGCTGACGCATCTCGTGCGGTTGGTGTCGCAACAACCTTACTTTCAAAAGAAATGAAAGCCGAGTTTGTTGCCGAACATCGAGCAGAATATGCGAAAGTTCGAGAACGTATTGCCAATAAACAACCAAAATCTGCCAAACTTTCCTATGCAGAATCTGTAGAAAACGGATTCCAAAAAGATTGGGCAAATTATATACCGCCTATCCCAAATCTTGTGGGTAAACAAGTGATTAAAAACTATCCGCTTGATATTCTCGTTCAATATTTTGACTGGACACCATTTTTTATTTCATGGAGTTTGGCAGGAAAATTCCCGAAAATTTTAGAAGATGAAATTGTAGGCGAATCCGCACGGGATTTATACAATAATGCTCAAAGTATGTTGAAAGATATTATTGATAATCAACGATTTGATGCACGAGCAGTGTTTGCCATTTATCCAGCCAAACGCACCGCATCTGACACGGTCAGCGTTTATGATGAACAAGGCAACCTTCGCCATGAATTTTACCATTTACGCCAACAATCCGACAAAGTAACAGGCAAAGCCAACTATTCTTTGGCGGATTTTATCTCACCGAATGATGGCGATTATTTAGGCGGATTTACCGTATCCATCTTTGGTGTGGAAGAAATGGCAAATGAATATAAAGCCCAAGGCGATGATTATTCAGCGATTTTAGTCCAATCCTTAGGCGACCGTTTTGCGGAAGCCTTTGCCGAGCATTTACATGAGCGTATCCGTAAAGAATATTGGGGCTATCAAGCAGATGAAAATTTAAGCAATGAAGAGTTGATAAAAGAAAAATATGTCGGCATTCGTCCTGCCCCCGGTTATCCTGCGTGTCCTGAACATTCAGAGAAGGCGACTTTGTTTGCATGGCTAGATTCAACGAATGAAATTGGCACACAATTAACCAGTAGTTATGCGATGTATCCGCCTTCAAGCGTCAGCGGTTTCTATTACAGTTTGGCAGAAAGTGAATATTTTAATGTTGGCAAAATCTCACAAGACCAGTTAGAGCATTATGCACAGCTGAAAGGTTGGGATTTGGACACCGCAAAACGTTGGCTTGCACCAAATTTAGACGATTCAATTAGTTAATCAAGGTGATGTAACGAAAGTTTAGCAACATTCAACAAAATAAAATATTTTGAGAAATAAGGTGTATTGATATTTTAGAACCTGTTCACGATTAATTTTTTTAGGCAAAAATGAGCTAAATCGCCAGCTTTTCAAGGAAAAAATGCAGGTTGATAGTGATTCTATCAAGCAAGTTTTTGACGAAGAAAAGCTAGATTTAGCCATTTTTGACAAAAAAGCAATGATTTTGAATGAAATATTCTACAAAAATATGAACGCATAATTAATTGTGAACAGGTTCTTAAATACGCCTTATCTTTTATTGCCAAACACGATTGAGAAATAAAAATTACAATAGAGAAATAAAAATAATCGAATAAAATAA
Source organism: Acinetobacter sp. (assembly GCA_041854545.1). Classification (GTDB taxonomy): domain Bacteria; phylum Pseudomonadota; class Gammaproteobacteria; order Pseudomonadales; family Moraxellaceae; genus Acinetobacter. The sequence goes on from JBHACK010000168.1 coordinate 7,769, forward strand.
TAAAGATAATTTGAAAACCATATAAATTGTAAATCTTTACTTGCATAATCTGCATACTTTTGTTACATTTTAGAGCAAAACAGATGAATTAAAATACGTTGGTGTTTTTATGATGAAAAACTTAAAATTTGCACTTGTATGTATGGCAGTTTTAACTGCTGGACAAGCGAATTCTGCTTGGCAAGTCATTAGCAATGTGATGGGCAATGAATATCGTTTGTCTTATGATAGTGCAACCAATGCTGAAGTCAGTACTTTTTTTGGAAAAACCTATCGTCAAGCATGGTTTAAGCAAGAAGTCATTAATGAACTCAACCCAAATGACCAATTAGCCGTTGGTGATTTTGTTTTGAATCTATGGCGATTTGATTGTGCTCAACGTAAATTAGGGCTTTCACGTTCGATTGAATTTAAACGTAATGGTCAATATGTTCAAGAAATTAAAAACCCAGTTGTTGCCATGGCAAGCATTATTCCAGATACATCAGGATATCTGATGTGGCAAAAAGCGTGTTCAGGGTATATGGCAAAATAAAAAAATAGGTTACACATTCAGCTGTAACCTTA
>JBHACK010000169.1:0-20512 GCA_041854545.1 Acinetobacter sp.
TCATGAAATTCTAAAGTTGATAAATCAACAATGGCACGTTGTCCGCCATAGTTAAACGGCTTGCCAGAGTTTGCTACGCCTGTAAATGTACGTTTGTCATTATCAGTTTTGACTTGTACAGTATCAGCAGATAAATAAAATTGTTTAGACATACTCGTTCTACCCATTATTTTTATAGATTATGCTCAATTTTTATGGGTAAAATTAGTTGATGGACTTCAGTTCATTTATGTTTTTTGCTATTATTTATTGATAAAACAAGGAGTATAAATCATGTCTAAATGTGTTGAATGTCGTAATTGTGGTCATATTGGATACTCTCTTTCCAAAGGCAACATATTTATTTTAATTGCTCTTGCTTTCTTAGGGTTTATTCCTGCGGTCATTTACTATTTTTGGTCAGTGAGTGGTTTAGGACGTTGTTCTCATTGCTACAGTACATTACTGGTTCCATCTAATCGTTGTCCACCACAAGATAAATTAGACCCTTTCCATTTTATGGCAATTTGTGTACTTTCAGCTGTGGGAGCAATTGCTGTGGTCATAATGTATGCTATTGGAGATACACTATGGCAACGTATTACAATGACAGATGAGCAAAAACAAGCTATTATTTTACAGAATAATTTTGAGTCTTGTAAAAAAGATGGTGTTGAGTATTTAACCCAAAATCCGCAAAAATTACCGCCTAATCTTCAAGCCTATATTGGCAAATATGATAGTTTAATTCCTGCTGAACGATTAAAGTATGTGGAAAAAACGTGCAGACAAGCGAAAACTGAGTTTTTTCCTAAATGAATGACTTCAGCTAATGTAATTTATTGGTTTTGGCTATACTCCACTTATTTTAGTGGAGTATTTTTATGTCGCAGAATTTAGAAACCAAAATTACGATTAAAGCTGGTGTTGATGGTTTAGATAAGTTTGAGCAATTACGCAAACAGCTCGAACAATCAGGTGTGGATACATCTCAACTTTCAGAAGAATTTCAAAAACTTGCTCAATCATTTTCACAAACACAACAACAGCAAGGCTTAATTGATACTTTTCGTACACTTAAAAAAGAAAGTGATAACCTTAAAACTCAACTTGAACTTAGCCAACAAGCAACCAACGCTTTAGCTAGCGAATGGAAACAAGCTGAACGTCAAGCAAAAGTCTTAGCGGAATCCATCAAGCAACAAGAAAAAGCATTAAGTGATGAACAAAATGCCCTAGAACAAGTAAAAAATCAATCTACACAATTATCAGTCGAACGAAAAACTACTCAACAGTATGTAAAAGCATTAACACAAGCGATTAAGGAAAAGAATGATGTTTCAGATGAAGAAAAACTTGATTTAGAATTAGCAAAAAAACATCTTGCAAATTTGAATGAACAATATAAAACGTCTCAACAGCAAATTAAACAGCTTACACAATCAATTAAAGAGAAAAATCAAGTATTCAAAGAAGATAATACACAACTTAAGCAAACAGAAAAATCAGTAATAGATTTACAACAGCAGTTTCAAAAATCTGTATCAGAAACCAAGAAACTAGGTGAAGCACAATCACAATTACAAATAAAATTACATGATGTGCGTAAAAGTATGTCTGATGTTGGTATTTCCAGTAAAAATTTAGCTGAACAGCAAAAACACATTAAACAAAATGCTGAACAAGCTCAACAAGGTTTACAAGGCATTATTGAAGAAGCTCAAAAAATACAACAAGGAACATCATCTGTTGCAAGACTTGAGCAACAAGTTTCACAACTCAATCAAGAAATGCGTAATGCAGGGACTGCATCAGAGCAGGCTCGTAGTTCAATTGAACAAGCCATGACAGGCTTAAGTATGGTACAAAATGCCCTTGGTGCGATTGGGATTGGTGCAACAGCAGTTGAATTAGCAAATACAGCAGATGCCTATGCAGGATTGACTGCTCGTATCAAGTTAGCCATTGGCGAACATGGCAACTTAGAGCAAGCAATGGAAAATGTAAAACAAATTGCCTTAGATACCACATCAAATCTTGAAGAAACAGGCAATTTATATGCAAAATTATCTAGTATTGGCAAAGAAATCAAATTATCTAATCACGATGTCTTAACCCTAACAAAAACCATTAACCAAGCCATTGCCGTTAGTGGTGGTAGTGCAGAAACCGCACAAGCAGGCATTCAACAACTTGGACAAGCATTAATGGCAGGGGTGTTGCGTGGAGATGAGTTTAATAGCATGATGGAAAACTCACCACGTTTAGCTAAAGCACTTGCAGATGGCTTAGGTGTGCCAATGGGTAAACTTCGTCAATTAGCTGAACAAGGCAAATTAACATCTGATGTCGTTACAAAATCACTTTTAAGTCAAGCAGATGTGATTGGTAAAGAATATGCACAGATGCCAACCACTATTAGCGATGCAATGGAAAACTTAAAAACACAATGGACATCATTTATTGGTGAACTAGACAAAGGACAAGGGGCTAGTGCCAAAGTTGTACAAGCATTGACCTATATTTCACAGAATCTCACAGAAATTGCAGATACAGCCATGCTTGCAGGACAGTCATTTATGGCATGGAAATTAGGCAGTATTGCCTATGAATTTTTTAATAAAGCAAAAGCTGTACAAACGGCAAGTGTTGCGATTCAACAAGAAACAACAGCAGTTATTGCCAACACACAAGCTCAACTTGCCAATGCCAGAGCAACACAACAAGCAAACTTAGCACAACAAGGCGTAGCAACACAAAGTGCAAGAAATGCTCAAGCAATCAACAGTGCAACGCAAGCCAGTACTACAAGTTTAATGGCATTAGCTGGACGTTTAGGAAATCTTGGCATTGCCATTACTGCTTTTGGAGCATTAATTCCAACAGTGATTCAACCTGCAGGTGAAGCCTTAGGAGAAATGTTGGCAAAAATAAGTTTAGCATTAGATGGAGAAAAAGATGCACTAAAAGAATTGGAAATGCAACAACGCATAGAACAGCGAAATAATGAATTACTCGCAGAACGTAAACGCAAATATGCAGAAGAATTACAGAAAGTTCGTGAAAAAAGTTTAGGTTTAAGTGCGGATAGTAAAAAATTAGTGGCTGATTTTGATGCGTTAAAAGTTGCAGGAAAAACCACAGGTGAAGCATTAAAAGAAGCATTTGAGAAAGTTAATTTAAACTCAACCAAAAATATTAATGATTATGTAACAGCACTCAATGCCCTACAACAACAAGGTAAAGCAACTGCTGATGAGATTAAAGCCAATCTTAAACAAGCTATGTCAAGTCAAGATTTATTGGTTTTCCAAGCTAATGCTAAATCTGCATTTATGGGAACGGCTCAAGAAGCCCAAAAAATGGCGTTAATTAGCGAACAAGCAATGGTTTTAGCTGTGGAGCGTACTGGTTTAAGTTTTGAACAACTCAAAGGACATGGTAGCCAAGCAAGTCGTACATTGGTCAATGATACTCAAATCATCATCAACAGCTTAGACCAGTTAAAAATGCAAGGCATTGATACTGCAACAGCACTCAATGCTAGTATGAGCAAAGCAATTCAAGGGGCAGAAACCGAACAACAGCTTGGGGCAATTCGTGGTCAAATTCGCCAAATGAAAAATGAATTAGGCGAAACAATTAGCAATGGGTTATTACAACAAATTGAACAACAAAGCCTAAAAATAAAACAGAATTTTGACCAAGTAACAGCAGGCATTAACTCAGTAAATGAAGCCTTTAGCGTATTTGGCTTACGTTCCAGAGATGAAGCTAAATTGATGGCAGAAAACTATAGACAAGCGTTTGAAAAACTCAAAGAAAGTGGACAAGCAACAACAGACCAACTTAAACAAGCATTCCAACAATATGCTGATGTTGCTATTCAAGCAAATGGTGGTGTTGCTGATAGTGCATTACAGAGTCAAGGCTCAATGTTGGGCTTATCAGTTAAAGCTGATGAAACAGGCAAAAGTATTATTGATAATATGCAAACTGCTACCCAATCTATCAATACGCTATCCCAAACCGCTTACAACGCCACATCAGGCTTTGATGCGTTGAGTCAATCTGCTGATGAAGCAACTGAAAAAGCAGAACAAGCCATCGAAAAAGCCAATCAAGCAAGTGAATTAGGTGGAAAACTAGGCACAACCAACAGAACATACTATACCGTAGCAGGTATTACAAACCAACTTAAAAATATGGGCTATGATGATGCTCAGGCTTATGAACAAGCTCAACAAATTTTTAAGCAAGCATCAAAACAAATGATGGATTGGGCAGGCAATAACTCAACACAACGTCAGCTCACACAAAATAGCATTGACCATCATGGTGTTACTGCTGAAGCCATGTATCGTTTTATGCAACAAGCAGAACTTCAGGCAGTGCAAATGAAAGCTCAAAAAGCTGAAATGGACAAATTACAAAACACTTTACAGCAGTTACAATCAACACCAACCAATGCCGTCAATGTCTCTGACTTTAGAAATGCCTTACAAGATATTATCAACAAGGCTCAAGCACAAGGTGGACAGCAACTTTTACAACAACTCATGAACGACTTAAAACGTCAAGCTCATTAACTTAGGTGAATACAATGAATTGGATTTTAACACGCAAAGATAACCGTCAAGTATTGGAATTACACTCACAATTTGACTGGGTCAATGAATATGACTGGACACCACTTGCCCAAACTGACCCTGTTTATACATTAACAGGTGCGATGGATATCCAACAAGGCACAAAAAAAGCAGGACGACCAATTACGCTTGATGGAAAAAATGCGTGGACAACACGCACAGACATTCAGACATTACAAACATGGGCTGAAGTTGCAGAACTTGAGATGACATTAATGCACCCAGACGGACGTTTATTTAAAGTCATTTTTGCACGTCCAGCATTAGCCAATATTGAACCAATCAAAAACTATCGACCTGCTGACCAAAGTTTACATGATTTATTTCGCTTAACATTGCATTTTCTCACTATTTAAATTTCATTTGAACGGCTTCAGCTAACCAACATTTTTTCATTTTGCTATATTGAAATGCAGTTTAAACCTTATTTAAAAGGCATTTTAATGAGCAATAAAGCAACGAAAATCAATAAATCTGACCTAAAATTCTATCCACCTGAACGTCTATCTGATAGAGATGATGCAGGTGGTATGCCACTTGGCACGCCCATCAAAGGTACAGCTAACGAGATTTTTAACCCAATTTCAAGCATAGCTAGAGTAAATGGGTCATTTAGTACACGTCTGATTTATGCAGGTTTACAACGTCATGATGATGAAATGCTCATTGGTTCATTTTTAGCAATTACTCAGCCACCACAAGACCCATCAGTAAGTTACCTGTTATTTAAGGCAAGTAAATATGGTGAATTACGTTCAGAAATTCTCAAACGTATAGAAGCTCATTCAATTGCAACAATTGAAAGTCGTATGACTTTATTATCAACACAAACTCAAAACTCAAAAATTGTACAGGCATACCAACGGCAAGGCGAGCCATTGCCATTAGTAGGCAACCGCTATTGCCTACGCCAAGACAAAAAAGGCTATGATAATATTGAGCAATATATTCAAGTAGTTGCAGTAAAAGCAGAAGACCGAACATTTACTAATCCGCAAACGGGCAAAGATTTTGTGCGTACAGTTGTTCAATTAGAAATCAGCCAAAAACTTGAACATGACTTTGTAGGAGCGGATTATCCATCTGAATATTATATCGATAATCCATGTAAAATCCGTGAAACGCACGTTGCTGATGCAGGGGAATATTTTGGCGTTAAACCGTTAGTCAAAGCAATCCAACAAGCTGAAATGCAAATTCAGATTAACGGACTGATGGAAAAAATTGTACCTACTAATCAAATCGAAACAGCATTGACTGATTTATCAGCAAGTGGACAACGTCAAACACTATTTGATGCGAGTAAAACGGGTGATGATGGTATCGTACATTTGTCAATTCAACGTTGGAAAAATATCAATGAAGTACTCTCTCTGTACACAGGCAATGCCATTTTGCCTAAAAGTATCGATATTTTAACCAATGTTGGTAATATTAGTGATAATGGCGGTACGCTGAAATTGGGCGAACAATCGATTGGTTCAGTAGATTATGGTAGTGGCTTTATTTTAATTAATGAGCCAAGTTTAAGTAGCTATGTACAAACGCTGAAATTCCGCCCTGCGTCCAATGATATTCGCATTGCTGATACAGAAAAAATTGACATCACAGAAAATAATCGTGGCTATACTTATAATTTGACTTTAGACCCTGCTCCTGCTGTTGGCTCATTGCAAGTATCATATCGCTCACAAGGGCAATGGTACAATTTACACGATAATGGTAATGGCATTTTAGTAGGAGCATCACAAGCACATGGTTCAGGTTCAATCAATTTTAAAACAGGTACAATTACGGTATCTTGTGGTGAATTGCCTGATGTCGGTAGTGCGATTTTATTTAGCTGGGCAACGCAAGCCAGTTATTTTAATCGTGCTAATGTAAAACCAAAAGTACAATTATTATTCACATTACAACACCAAGCTGACCCAAGCACCATTCGACTAAGTTGGAACGATGGCACAGCAAAATCTGCCACTTGTTCAGCTGATGGCAAAATAACAGGGGATTGGACGGGTTTTTATGATGTACAGAGCCAACAACTTTTTATTTATATTGATGACAATTTTAGCCATCCAATTGGTGCGTTAGATGTCAAAATTGATTATTCTTTTGGTGAAAAGACCCATCAACAACACAAAGCTCCACTCCGTAACAGTGAAGGTAAAGTATCCATTGATTTAGGCGATGTGCCAATCCAACCAAACAGCGTACGTTTACGTTGGAACTTACTCATTGAAAACTATGAAAGCCCAATATTTACAGAAATTACCCCTAATTTATCTGTCAGCTTTATCGACCCTTACAAGACGGTACGAGATGATGGCAAAGGCAATTTAGTTGATGAAAATAATGACCAAGTCGGTACGATTGATTATGTTCAACGTAGATTAACGTTTAACCCAGATACTACTGTTAATATCCCAAAATCAACATATAAAACGATTAATGTAAGTGAAAGACAGCAAGTCATTGCAGGTATTCAACATACAGTTACTGAAAAAAGGAAATTATTTGCAGGATATGAATATATTCCAGCAGGTGCAAGTATGCCAATTGACGAAACTGCATTGGTTGAAGTGTGGTTTTTCGATACATCAAGTAAAAATAGTACCAGTGAAACGTTATCAAGCCATCAATTACGCATTGATGTCTTACCAAATTTTGCAGAAGTGATTGCACCAAGTAGTGTGCATTTTAGCCTAATTGATAGTTCTTCTAATATCCATTATTTTGATAAGGGCGGATATATCTATCGTCATAATAACATTCAAACAGGTGAAATGGAAAAAGTTGGTACGATTAACTATCAAACTGGGGAGATTATTCTCACTCAATGGAAGTGGTTGCAAAACACACAACTTAATTTAACATCATTAGCAACATCAATTACAGGTAATCCAGTTGATAGCGTATCGTTCCGTACACCATCAAGTCCCATTCGTCCAAGTAGTTTACACGTCTCTGCCACAGCAATAGATGGCTCAAAAATTTCTGCTACAGCTAATTTAAAAGGCGAAATTAAAGGCAATAACATCTATGGAATTGTCGATGTAGAAATGGGTATCGTTAGTATTCAATTTGGACAGCAAAATGGTGATGAATGGCAAACTAAACCTGTATTTGCTGAAAGTATTATGTTTAATGCTGTCGCATATAGCTATCTGCCTGTAGATAGCACCATTGTCAAAATTGATACTGTGCGATTACCACAAGACGGTCGAGTACCTATTTTCAGACGTGGAGATACGATTTTAATTGGTAATCGTCAGCATCAAAATATCGGTTCAGCATTTACCGCAGGACAAACCATTCAATTGGATAGAACAGATTTAGACCGCATTTGTATCACCGATGCTAATGATAATCCTGTAAATGCAGAGTTGTGGGACTATGATTTAGATGCTGGAACGATTACATGGAAAACGCCATTAGACCTATCAAGCTATAAAATGCCTTTAAAAGTCATGCACGCTCAAGAAGAACGGAATCGTATCTTAAAAGCAGATATTGATGGGACATTGAGCTTGATTTTCCCAACCAAACGAGCATATCCAATTGAAAATACTTATGTTTCAAGTGTACTTAAGGGAGATGATTTACAAGTCAGTCATTCAATCCCATTTACACAACGCCAATGGCAACAACAATGGCTTGATGAACCACAAGGCGAACAGTTATTAAACCGCCTGAATTTGCGTGATTATCCTATGTTACTGACTGATGATGGGGCAATCACAGAACGTTGGCTCATCAAATGGGTTTCAAGTAGTCAATTTGAATTGTATGGCGAAACCCTAGGCTTTGTATTAAAAACAGATACTTTGCAAGATTTAGCCCCTATCAATCCTGCTACTCAAAAACCTTATTTCACTATTCCTAAGCAAGCCTTTGGTAATGATGCACCGTGGGCAAGCCAAGATGTCATTCGTTTTAATACGCAAGGCACGTTATTACCAGTTTGGGTGCTATGTGCTGTACAACCAAGCACAAATAAACAAGATGGCGAAGATGGTTTTACCATGTGCATTTTTGGGGATACAACTGAGGTTTAACAGCAATTTAAAGACCCTTTAACCGTTTTTTAAACTTAATTTAAAGTGAGACAATATGTCATTTATTAATCCAGAAAAAGTCCCTGTAACTGTATATAAATGGGACGATGAAGATGCTCCACGCCTTGACCGTAGCCCAAATTGTGTAGCCACGATTTTTAAGGCTTGCCTTGTAACAGGTTACGGAAGTAAACAAGGTGCGGGCTGGACAATGCCCTATGAAGATACCAATGCAGGTGTAAAAGTATTACGCCCTGCGATTAGTCCAGAGCAAGATTTTTATTTACGACTATCTGCTGATGATGGACAACAAATAACTACTCAAGTTTATCTAAATATGACAGATGTCAATACAGGTGAGCTAAAGTTACAATGTGATACCCCATTTAAATATGCAATTCAAGATAAAACAGGCGAAAAATGGGTGCTTGTTGCTTGTGGTCGTGCGTTTTGGTTCTTTCATGAAACTGCTAAAAGAACAATAGCAACTCAATCAGGCACATATTTCTATTGTGGTGATACTGCTAAAAATACAGCAGGTGATAAAGCTATTTATTTAAAGCATACAGGCGGAACTTGGAGCATCTATGATACTGACCGTTACGATATTCTTTCTGTTAATATGGGTGGCGGTGCAGTCTATGGCAAACTTCTAAACACAAAAACACAATTAGTGCGTGATATTTTGCCAATTAGTATATTTAATGGTCAAAACAAATATTCTACTCATAATATTTTAGCTCCAGTTTTACTAATGATAGATGGAGAGATTTGGACATTACCAGCATTTGTTCCTTCTGTACAAAATAAGCATAATTATGATGTGATGAATATAACAACACGTCAATTTATTAATCATTCAACCGCCATACAATATGTACATAATTTTTATGTGCCAACCGATTATTGGGAGTTTTAAATGATTATTCCATTTATCCCATGTTTAGAACACCATGGCTATATTGCGGGTACAGCAGATGGCATTGTAAGTGTTGCTGGACAATCAGCAAGCCGTATGATTTATGTATTTGATATAGTTACATTGACGTGGTTGCAAACGTCTAAAAGTTTGGCAAATGGTCATTATTTGATTATGGGCTTAGACCCAAATAAACACTATCTGATTATGTGTCGTGATTATAAACGAGATTATGAGCCGTGTGTTTATGACTATGTACAACCTGCAACTGATTTAACATTAGCAGAGCAAAAGGAACTTTGGCAGTCGTGGCAAAGCTAAAACTAGCTCTGATTCGTCAGCTCCAACAACGTGAACTATCCCAATTTTTGTCTTTGAAATTAGGACGAAAGTTGGGTGAAGTTGAACAACTTGCACAAAGTCACACGTTAGATTCTGCACATTTGCCGTTTCAATTATTAGTTAAAATCAATCAACGTCAGCCGTCCCATCGTTTGCCATTTAATTTAAATCGCAAACTGGGAACGCTTGATGTTGTTGATGATGTTGTTGTAACGCCAACACCTATACCGCCCAAAACAAAGCGTAAAATGGACGGTGTAGCACGGCATTTCTTAATATCTCAACAGTCAAGTAAAGCGATTGCGGATTGTCAGCATTGGACGGTATCATCACAAAATATTGCTCAAGATATACACATTAACCCTGACCCATCTTGGGCAGTGGCAATATGCCAACAGTTGCTCACCAATGGATTTATCCCACTGGCTCATCATCAATCATTGAGCGTGGTTGATGGGCAATTATTGGCAAATTGCCTAGATAATAAAATTTCAGCGTATGAGCTGTTGCAAAATTGTATTGCTCCGACCACGTCAGCAACAGTGAATTTTATTGCTCTAAAATCGGTATTTTCAGCTGATGTAGTACATCATCAAATACAAAAATACAATCCTGTATATGATGTGGTGCATTATCAACATTGTACAGATTATCATCAAGCTGGGCAGATGATTTCAGTATGTCATCATGCAAAAATTGAGCCTGCTGTCGCTGTGCCTTGTCGTTATTATCCTATTCCCCCAATACCACCAGAACCACCTACACGGCATTGCCAAGTTCGACTACCATCAAGTCGCTTACCTTTACGATTTCAGCGAAAAAATACAGCCTTTTTATCATCTGCTTTGCCTTTAGCATTACAATGCTGGCATGATGATGAACCACTCATTGTACCTAATTTAGGGGCTTATATTGTGCATAATACAATTTCTGCGAATATTGCAGGTATTGCAATTTCGCCATTATCATTTTCAATCAAAACAGACATGAATAGTTACTGTTGGCAAGGTTCAGTACAAATAACTGCCAAAGACTATGCAAAAATCAAAGCGAAATTAGATGTAGAACAAGGCAATGAGCCTTTGATTACAGTCAATATCAATGGGCATTTATTTACATTAATTGCAGAAGAACAAAGCCTATCTCGTCAATTTTTAAATCATTCATATAGTTTGAGTGGGCGTTCAGTAACGGCTCGGCTTGGGGCTGATTATGCTCAAACACAAAATGGATTGCTTGACCAAGTGAACTATGCCAGTCAAATCGTACAACAACAGCTAAATGGCTTATCTATTTCTGTTGATGAATGGATAATTGCAGATTGGCTTATTCCTGAAAATGTATATAGTGTACAAAATAAAACTCCCATTGCAGTGATTAATGATATTGCTCAAGCGTGTGGCGGATTTTTAACAAGTCATGCCAATGAGCCAAAATTATCATTAAAGCAAAAATGGAAAAGTCCTGCTTGGGAAATTGCGACTGCTACACCTGATGTTGTGATTAACCTTGATGTTATTCGACAAATTAATGAACAAAAAAAGATACAATCTCGTTATAACACAGTAACACTAACAGGATTAAAAGAAGGCGGTATTGTCTATCGTCAGCGAGAAAATAGACAACATGATGCTCCAACATTGGATAATCCATTGTTTACCGATAGGGATTGTTTTGTACCAATGGGGATAAAAGTATTATCTGATAGTGGTACACATATTGAATATTCAATTACCTTAAGATGGGCGGATAAATATAATTTGCCTTTGGCTAAACTAGGTGAAATTTGGCAAGTCAATGATATTGATGGAGCTTGGAAAGGTATCATCACAGGTGTACAGGTTGATGTAAAAGTGGAGCAAGATGTACCAACGATTTGGCAAACCATCAATATTGACCGTTATTTTGACATTTAAAAAAAAGGGGGATATCATGAATTTACTGGCACAATTTCAACAAATTTTTAATGCTGAAGAAAAAGCCATTGCACGCATTACACATCAAAAAGCAGATGGACTTTGGGTTGGCGAAACGCTAGGCGGTGGCGTTGTGATTTTAAAAGGTTCAACACAAGTGGGGAAATTATGTTTTTATAATCGTGTAACTCGTGAGATTTTAAGTGATGCTCCAGATGTTGCATTTGAAGAATATTCAGTTTAATGATGTTTTATTGCTCAAATGCTTAAAACGCTATGATTAACGATTTAAGACATCTTTTATCTATTATAGGCATTTTATTGTTTAAAAATTTTTAAACGTTTTTAAACGCAAATTAAAGCGTTTTAAACGCCAATTTGTCCTATGATGAAACCACAACATAAAAACCGCCTTTCGGCGGTTCTTGCCATTTGCATTTAACTTTAACTAAATTCTTTTTCTAACACTTCGCCAAATGGTTCAAGTACACTCACAAAGACTTCCAATACTTCAGGTTTATGTTCTTGAATATATTTGGAGAGTCTTTCTAGCACTTTCATTGCTGTAGCTAACTCACTCGTCTCAGGCATTAATTTACGACTAGCCCCAACAGACTTGTTATAACTATCCGATAAACTTGCAAGTAAAGCAACACGCTCTTTTGCAGATAAGTTTTCATCATGTTTCAACTTATCCATTGTCGCTTTAAATTGTGTAATTAAGTCTGTAAGAATTTGTCGAGAAATTTCTTCAATAGACCCTCCTGCCAAAGTGTGAGCAGTTCGCACTTTGTCCCAATCATCTCCTACATCTTTTGCTTGCTTTTTCCAACGCATAGCTGTCTGATAACTTACTTTTGTTGCAACTGCACAACTCACAAGTGATAAGTTCTCAAAAACATATAAACGTCTAACTTCATTTTTAGCATGATTATCGTGAGCCATTTAACCCCCCAATTTCATTTTGATTAACTCAATACCTGTACTAATAATTGCTCCTGACAATCCCCCAGCAAATGCTCCTGTAAGCATTGCTTTTTTAGTTACATTTTTTTCGAGCTGGTCAATTTTTTGTATCACTTCAACATTTTGTTGATGAATATCTTGTACAACATTTAAAATTTGTTGATTTACCAAGGGTTGTGATGCTTTTTCATCTTTCATTTTGCACTCACTTATCAGCTTTTCTATCTAATTTATCGCTAATCTTATTTAAATCACGTTCAATCTTATTTAAAGTGTGCATAATACGCTCACTATCTCGATGACTATCTTCTTTAGATTGATACTTTTGATAAATTTCTGCTCGTAAATATGCAATTTCACGCTCAAGACTATCTATCTTTTCTGCATCTCGATTGCGAGCTTGTTCAACATTACTTACCCATCGCCAAAATGCCGTTTGTACTAAACCAAACATTACGGTTAAACAAGCCATAATCATATTTTCAATGCTCATTACATTTACCTCTTAGGTATTGATGAACAATTTATTGTTCATCAATATCTGGTTGTTTGGTTACTACTGCTGATTGGTTGATAAAACGGCATACTAAGCCACAAAATGCTAAGAATGCTAACACCCAATTTTTTTTATCTTCAGGCAATATTGCAAGAATTTCTTCTGGAACAGGCATTGTTGCCACAAAAATAATTAAAGCAAATGCCCATGAACTAAAAAACTTCCAACCTTGTCGCCAGTTTTCAATCCAAATAGATGATGTTTGAACTGATTTAGAATGTGGTTTAAATGATGTTTGAAACCGCTTAAAATCATCATTTAATGTTTGAGTATGACGCACCTTAATATCTCGACTAAACCACGCCAAACGCTTACGAGCAGATTTAATTCGTTTATTACGCATCACACTAACCCTGAGAAATACTGCGTTTTTCCACGCACTTTTTTAGCCGTTAAAATTTGTCCACGCTGACGACCATCGTGGTTTTTAAATCCAAGATGAATCCAGCCACCTGATGCTGAATTTGGAAACTCCAAAATAAGTTGGTCAAACTTAATCCCACGCTTTGGCAATTCTTTGACTAAGCATTCTGCGATTTGACGTGGTGAACCATAACTTGGAGAAATAAAATCAATCGCAAAACCAAACTTATGAGCTGATGTACGACTCCCCCCAACAGCACGATTTACAGTTTCAGAGCGGTAGCCACTATTAATAAGTACTGCTTTACCCAAAATGTCTCGTACAGGCTGAAATAATTCTTTTGTTGATTGGATTAAATTAGCTCGGTGCTTATCCGTTGGTGTATTACGCATATTGCGATTGACTGCAGTTATAGAGTGAATGAGTTCCGAAAAATGAAAATTCTTCGTAATTTGGTCTTCATCAACTTTTTGAGTAGGCTCAACTTCAACTGGAGCAGGTGTAATAACAGGTTCAGCAGTTACGGTTGCATTGTCAGCTGTTTGGGTTGTATCTTCAGTACGAATAATGGTAGTAACAGACATAAAAAATCACCTTAATTAAAAATTAAAGTGATAATAAAAGATATACAAGAATAAAATTAGTTGATGGGCTTCAGTCTAATTATGTAATAAACATTAAAAAATCCCTACCAGAGTAGGGATTTAGAAAACTAAACATTGATTTTAGATTTTTAATTTAGATAAATGTCCCTGCTTATCCCATAGTTTTAAAACATCTAACCAAACCATAAAACGCCATACAGTATCATTTTCATCAGGATATTGTTCAGCTTGTTGCTCAATCCAATCAAATGTAGGTACAGTTAAATGATACTTTTCTTCCCAATCATAAAAAGCAATATTTTTATCATAATCAAAAATCTTCCATAACAACTCAAAATGCTCATATTTCAGTTGTTGCTGTAACCATTCATCAAATTGATGATACTCAAATTTAGAAATAATAGAGTTATCATAATGTTCTAAATGTACATTGGCTGACCATGTTAAAAGTTTTTTATCATATTCAGGTAAAGCAAATAGAAATTGATAATCTTCTATATTTCTGTCATCGATATAAGACATATATCTTCACCTTTTTGAATATCTGTTACTTTAAATTGTGTATGTGGCAAAACCAAAACTTCTTTTTGTCTTGGTTTAATGGACAACATATCAATTTTTTTACCTGTTTTCAGCTGTAAAATTAAGCGGACTTTATTTGCTCTAGAAAATACATCTGTATTATCGTAAGTACAGCTCATAAAATCTGGTGTACTAAAAATATCACCCACTTTAAGATTGGCTATAGCATCATACATTTCAACCACACGAGTTACTTGACCAATGTAATCAGGCAATTTAGCTAAACCCATTTTCATGTATTGGTACTGTTGAGCAACTAATTTTGTATTTAGAAGATTACGCCCTAAATAACCAATTGGATTGCGTAAAAATTGTTGTATATAGCCATGCAAATGAGTATAACTCATAATGCTGATAATTTCAAAATCATTTAGCCCAATCTTTCGAGCTTGTTCTATGATTTGGGGATTATTTTCAAAATATTTTTTAATAGATGCATTCACAATTCCTTTAGTCATTTTATCAAAATATTGTTCTGGACTAAGTATTTTAGAAAATTCATCAATAATTTGACCTTCCACACTTTGATGTAAACGATTACCAAATGCTGTACCATGTTTTTCTTCAGCAAGTTTTAATAACGCACTCAATCGGTCATGATTATGATTAAAGTTAAAATGAACCCCTTTGGGTGTTATCATCTTTTCGCCTGTTCGTGGATTTTCAACGGTTTCCATTTCCAAATCCACAGGGTCAGAAATACCCTCCTTTTCCGCTTGACGTTGCGTTAATTGTTTTACCCAACAACGGCAACCATAGCCATTTTTAGGAAAAATACTTTGCCAGATTGGGTCATCAACAGGACGAACAATGCCATAATACTGCTTATGCTCATCACGCTTATTCGCTGAAAGCGATGGCATATATTTTAAATAAGGCAAAAATTCTTTGGTTTTTTGAATCCGTTGCCATTGCCCAGCACTATAACTACTGCTCATATTGGTATTAAAAATAGTGCGTAATCTACGGTCTAATAACTGCTTATCTTCAGTAAAATTTCCCCAACCTTGAGCATTTAAATAAGGCAATAACGTCCGTTTAAATGTTCTAAAATCTGTACCATTCTCCAATGCTGACTGAATCGCATCTCGCACAGTTTTAAGCAAATCTTCATCTGCAATCTTAGCAACAGTAAACGCCAAGGCGTGTTCATACGCTTTAACATCAAAATAACTTTCAGATGTCAAAAGCGTTTTACCCTGAAAGTGAATAATCGCCTCTTGGTTTGGTAAACGTTTAGCAGAATAACTTACACCTTTTTGATTTTTTGCTTCATCAACCATTTTGCACACCTGCTAAACCATTAATATATTGCTTTAACATTTCTGCTGATAAATCTTGAACCAATCCACCATCTGGCAATTTTAAATCTGCTAACTTTTGCTCAAAGTCTGCATAACTTTCACAACTATTAAGTACATTTAAAATGGCATCTAATTTTGTCTGACCAATCTTCACATTCGGTTGATAATCATCGCCGTGGTCGTGAGATTGCGACAACTGCAAAGAAAGTGGCATAGACGGCTGAACGGCAGATGTTTCTACCATTTCAATATGATGTTTTTCAAAACCAACAATATTGACCAAATAATCCTTTGTAAGTTTTACCTGCCCAGTATCACAATACAACTTATCTCGTTCTGCACGGTCTTTATCAACCTTTGTTTGCTCCACATATTCAAACCAAATACCTTGCGGTGCGTGAATTGGAGTGCCATAATACTGATTAACCATTAACATAGCTTCTATTGCATGCTGAATTGACTGGGCCATTAAAGCCAAATAACATTCCATACGATTTTCACGCACTTTATCATCAGTTTCTTGGGCAGAACGACTACCGACTGACATTTCACTATTTTTAACACGACCTAGTAATAATTTTTGAATACGAGCGTTGGCTAACTGCTCTAAACGCTCAAAGGCTTCACCATTCCCTGACAACTGATGAATAGAAATATTATCATCTTGAGTCATACCTACTGCACCACCATTTAAAAAAGTGTACAGCGTATTAGTAAAATCATTAATATTGTAATTAGATGACTGTTTCCCTACTACATAAGGCTGTGCATAACGAGCGATAAACTGCCCAAAATACGCCCAACCACGTTTACGCAATAACACAGCAGGATAGGCACGAATCACCAACATTTCACCACTCGGACGAGCAGGCACGGCGTTAGAACGCAACATGAAAAATTTAACATCTTGATTTAATACTTCATCAGCACCACTTGCCGAGTAAACTAATCGACCATCTCGTTTAGGTGAATACTTATCTAACTCCCCATCTTTAGAAAGCACCGATTTAATAAAATACAAACCCTGTTCATTTACACTATCATGATAAACATATTCAGCCACGGCATAGCCATTAAAACGAGCCAAAACCGCTAATTCAGCAAACTCTTTTAAATATTTTCGTACCCATTTATACAAAGCATTAATGATGTTTTCATCAACATCTTTCCCCCAAATCCGCCATGTTTTTGCAGTCAATGTTGATACAATATCTTCACGACAAGCAATCACTTCATCATCAGCAAGCACGGCGTTATACAATTCTTGACGGCTTTTACCTGTTTGTGCGATTAACTCAGCATCACTACTATTATCAATATCGCTCATCATGTCATTTAAGCTATCAATACTGATATTTAATAGTTTTTTATCAATCTTATTTGACTTTTTCTGATTTTCATTCATTGCAATAATCCACAATCTAAAGAGATGTAAATAGCATAACGAAAACAAAAAAATATATAAGCTGAAAGACTTCAGAAAATACACCTAGCCCTTACCATAACTGGCAAAGGCTAGGCTTAAGCTAAAGATAAAAATTAAGTACGTTGAATCAATGCCAAACAATCACGATTAAAGACCGTTGGCAGTTGTTGCTGTAGCTGTTGATGAAACTCTTGATTTGCCACATCTTCAATTAAATGTGATAACATTTCATCATCAGCATAACGCAAAATATGTTTAATAAAAGTTGCTTCTGCTTGGCGTTTAGCATATGTTGAACATCGACCGCCTTATACCACTTCCATAAAACTTTCCACAATGGGGATAATACTTTTTACTTGGTCAGGATACTGCGTTTTAATATGCTCACATAACTCATACAACAACTCATATTTCACCGTTTTCAAACTAACTTCAGGCATAAGCTTTTTATTACTATTCGCAACCTTATGTAAACTTTCAGCAAGACTAGCCAACTCCTCCACAGTTTCAGCTGTATCGCCATTATCATTCAGTTTTTGTAATACCTGATGATACTTCAACAATACAATTTGCGTAATATTCCTTGCCAAATTCTCTATATCAATATTGCCCTGCATAGCACGCAAAGTATCCCAATCCGTAGTTTTCCAACTACTCACTGTTTTGGCATTAATCCCCAACTCTTCAGCAATTTCTTTAAAATTTAAACCGCTAATATACAGATTAAGAGCCTGTTTCTTGGTTTCTTCAGTATGCTTTGCCATAGTTCCACCTAAAAAAATAAGGGCGTTTTTCGCCCTTACCTTAACGATTAAACGCTTTCTGTGTACAACATTGGGTACTTACCATCATCTTTAACAATCGTACCTGTCAAACCATTTTCCCACCAATCATCAGTAAACCAATTAATATCACCATCACTTGATAACACAACATGCGGAATGTGCAATTTTCCATCTTTACCAGTAATAATATCCACACCATCTAAATACAGTTCCAATGCCAATGACTGTAAACTACTGGCTTCAATTTGATAACCTGCTGTCCCTTTAGTTTTACCTGTATAAGTGAAGTTATCACCTTCAGTTACAGTACTTTCCGCTTTAAAACGAATCATACCCAAACGCACATTGACATCATATTCACTTTCAGCGACTTTTTGCCCTTCTTTATTTTTGACGGTGAAATTTGCCACATCAATATCATCATGACTGAGCTTAACCCAACCATTTTTAGCAACTGTTCCAACTACATCAGAAAATGAAACTACTTTTGCCGTTAAATCCACACTTTCACCCATCATTGCACGAGCCAAAGCATGCTTATCAAAAGAGTTAAATTTCAAGGTTACTTCAGACGGCTTAGGTTTAGTTTCCACATCAATTGCTTGACCATAATCTTCACGAGCAGTTGAAATTAATTCATCTTTCTCCACTTCAGTTTTTGTTGAAAACTCAACCACGTTACCTAATTTTTGAAATGGCTCATTACTGCCATATTTCTTACCCAGTAACGTTCCACGGAATTTACGACCGTGTAATTGATTATGTTGTGTTGTCATTACTCATCTCCACCATTTGCAATAAAAGCGACCTGTGTTGTAAATCGCATAGGATAAAAGCCAAAACCACGTTCATAACGAAAATTCATAGCTTGACGTTGAATAAATGCTGACGTTGTTAGCCGTTCGCCGTGTTCATTTAGAGGTTCATAACCTTGCATAGATTGAGCTATTTTAGTAATCATTTCACCCATCTGTAAAATATGTGGTTGTGCTGTACGAATTGCTTTGACCAAAACAAAAGTAAAGCCAATTTCAACTGCTTGACTGCGACCATTATCGGCATAAGACAACGGATTGATACTGTCAATAATGACATAAATCACACCATCAAGCGGAGCAACAGCACCATATTCATCGGTTAGATTTTCCAATTCCTGCACTTCTTTAACTGCTTTTACGCCATCAATACTTTGCAATCTCTGTAAAACAAACGGATAACACGCAAGAAAATTTTGTTGAAAAACTGGAATTTTCACTAACATTCACCTTATTGTAAAAAAAAGCCCATCATAAGATGAGCTGAAGCACTTCAATTTCCTAAAAAGCTTGCAATTAATTCATTAATGCCATCTTTATCGTCTTGGGAAAGCCCTAAAAATGAACGAGCAACCATCTTTTTTGTGCCAAATTGATGAAACTTACCATAAAATTTATCCGTTCCCACTATCACACGCTGATGATTCGCATCAAAACTAAAAGAATCACTTAATTGACCACTTTCCACCAAAATCGCACTATCTTTACTATTCTTATTACGTTTTTTCTTCAACGTACTTGGCATTAAACTCGCCCAGGATATACCGTTTGGTGATTGCTTATCTTCAAAGCGTTGCCGTGTACTATTTTCCAAAAGAGAACCAATACTTTCCATCAAAGGCGTTAAATCACCATCTAACTTTTGTTCCAATTGTTGTAGATGATTGACCAACTCAGGCAATTCATGTGTTACATTAATTTGTACCATGTTCAATCTCGCCATATATTCGGCATAACATTAGGTTTGACTACAATTCCGCCATGTGTATTTTGAGCAGTATCGCCGTGAACACCTGTTAGCATTGTTGGATTTTTCATCACCAGCTTTAACCAAGTAATCGCTTGCTCATAACGCTGTTTCACAATTTCTGTTACTCCATTATCATACAAATAGTAACGAGCAATATCACAGGTTTTGATGATTAACGCTGTTGGAATGTGTGATTGAATATAAAGCAACTGACCTTCAGCATTACGACTGACTAATCCCACGGCGTTGAGATAACTCTCTACTTCACTTTCTGCATCA
>JBHACK010000170.1:0-5467 GCA_041854545.1 Acinetobacter sp.
CTAACCAATGTTCACAAGATAAAACATCATGAACGCCATCAGTACATAATAATAAACAATCGCCTGTATTTAGTGTTAGGTATTGTGGCGTAAAATATGAAATACGATATTCATCATCAATACAGAAATAATGATAAAGAATATCATAGCTACTGGCATATTCTTGATGATTATCAAGCGATATTTCTTGTTTAAGCTCATTTAAATAAGTATGGTCTTGTGTTAATACTGTCCATTGATTATTTTGTTTATTAAAATAATAAACCCGACTATCTCCCAAATGTCGAATTTCAAAATGCTGATATTGTGCTTGATAATGTACCATAGCAAGCGTTGAGCCTGCTCCTTGATATTTTTCTTTTATAAAATAATCATTCAGTTGATTTTGCAATTCTTGAAAAGAAATGGCTTGCTGTTTAAATTGTTTGTCCAATAAAAATAATAATTTTTGCGAAACCAATCCAGAATATGGACTGCTCGCAATCCCATCGGCAACTGCTAATATAAAATCTTGCTGAAAAAATTGATAAGGACGACTGATTAAACTTTCGTGAGAAATTATGCGTGCAATATCATCACCATTGCTAATCAGTAGGCTGTCTTGTTGTTTTGGAGCTTTGGCACGCCATGTTAATGCTTGAATAATCATTTTTGTATCAATAAACGTTATTTTATTCTTTAAAGTTTATAATCTAAATCTAGTATTGTCAAAAGTTTTAATCTTATTTTTAGGCAATATATTATCGTCATACATTTTCTTTGATATATTAATCAAGCTATTATACTTTACTAATAATTTCAATCTGTTGGGTTTTACTATCGCTCAACTCCAACCTACCACATAATTTAAAGTTATCATTGAAATAAAATCAAAACATCCTTGTTTTAAATTTCCTTTTTTATTTAGGATTTTTCAGGTAATAATTTTAATAATTCTCTTAATCCCTGACGACCATATTTACTTTTATTACATGGGTGGCAAGTGCGATAACAAATAGGAAAGGATTGTTGATTAAAATAGAATCGTTCTAAATATTGTTTTGGTAAATGTTCAACTTCTGGTTGTCCACTGCCAATTAATCTTGGGAAATATTCACGGCGAGCTTGACTGGCTTGTGTATCTAAACCGCTAAAAAATAATACGATATCTGGTTGTAAAACGGTAATTTGTGCTTGTAATAATTCTTTTGATAGTTGTTTAATCAGATTTAATTCTGTTTGTTGGCGTGGGTGTAGTTTTTGAATATCTACTGCAAAAAGGTTTGCCCAAGAAATACCTTCATCGCCTGATTTTTCAGCGATTTTTTTGATAAAATTAAAAAAACTAGACTCTTCTTGTTGCTGTTGTGATTCATGATTTAAATGTTTTTTAAGCCATTCTTTACTGTAATTCATTGATAATTCAATGGCATTTTGGTCGTATTGTTCAATATATTCTCTATTTCTCCAACCTTGTACGTCCCGTCCAACCACAAGGATTTGATGTCCAGCGGTTGCATAATAGTCAGGAACAAAGCCTAAAAATAAATTGGTTAAGCCTGCTGATTTTTTTGTACTTTTTTGGTCGTGAGCAATGTGTTGGATAAGTGGTTGGTAAATGTCCTTGCTTAAAATATCAAAATATAGTTGAGCAAGTTCTTCATGTAAAGTCATTGGTTTCCCCATTAGGCGATTTAAATGCAATCGCCCATATTATCCCAAGGTCAATAACGATACAAGTCTTTCTCCGTGAGAACATATAAAAATTGGGGGAAAACGTCCTTGTTTTAGTCTATTAAATGGTTGCTTTTTCGCAGACAATGCCTTGGAAACAGTCTTCTATGCCTTGTTCTGCATCATCATTGGTCGGTTCAATCTTCAGGGCAAGGCGTAATTGTTCCCATAAACGCTCCCAATCTTGGGATTCTTCATCTTCTGTCGCTTGGTTTGCAATCGGATAAAGTGCATTGCGTTGTTCTTCGCTGGTTTGCATAAAGTCTAGGAAGGTTTGGGCTTGTGATGCAAACATACTGTCTTGTTGTTGAGCCAATTTTTTCATGGCTTGTTCATCTTCTGCGGTTGCAAATTGGGTGATGTCATCATTGACCCAACGTGAGTTATCAGCTCCAAAGAAAATCATGGTTTGATAGGCTTTGAGTAATTCTGTAACGTCTTTTGCAAAATAGCCGTTTGGATAGCGTTTTTGATAGCTTTCCCATGCTAATGCTAAATCAATCAATTCTGCCAATGAGCGAGTTAAACCAGCATCGACCCACATTGGTTGCTGGTTTTGTTTTGCCATTAATTGAATAAATTCAGCATGTTCTGGCTGTAAATTTGGGGCAAAAAGTTGGACTGCAAAATCATTATCATAACGGAATTGGAAAATGCCTTCGCCGACATCAATCAGTTTAATATGTGATTTTTGCAGATTTTTAATCAGATATTGTGTCCGTTCAGAGAGTTGTTTCACAATAGTATCATCTGCAGGTTTGCCTTCTGCAATCGCTGAAAATGCGGTATATGCCGAGTCAAAATCGACCCCATTTAAACTGCTTAATTCAATGTAAGATGAGCGTTCTAATTCTGGCATTTCGGTTGTGCTATCATCAACTGAAAGGAAACGCCCATACATGGTATGATAATCATTTAACCATTGTAATTTTTGGTTCTGTTCTGCTGATGCTAAACAATCTTTTAATTGGTCTTGAATGCGAGTTAAGTCATCAAGCGAACTATTATAAGAAAGCTTGGTCATATTTTGCGTTAATGCCGAACAAAATTCAGGTTGTGCCTTAGTACCCGTTGCCGAGCTTGGCTCTTGGCAGGCAATCAATGTTCCGCACATCAGTGCAAGTGAGAGATAACGAAGTTTCATCATTTTTATAAAATCTCTTAGGTCGGTAAAAAAGGAATACAGGCTTTTAAGTCATCGCAGGGTAAATCTTGCCGAGATTTCATAAAGTAGTCTTGTACCATACTGGCTTGTTGTTCAATGCCATATTGGACAAAGGCTTTACCTGCTTGAATCGCATAATCATAACGGCGGTCAAAAATTGCCTTGCGAAGGACATTTACCCCTTGTTGTAATTGCCACACATGCACTAATTCATGAATCAGCCAACCTTGTTTAGATAGGCTTAATACTGAAAAATCAGCCGTATAATCCTTTGGATTAAAATAAATATTACCATTTGGACTCATCGCATACCCTTTGACGATGCAACGATGTGCCACAATTTGAATTGCATCTAATTGTAACTGTTGTCCAAAGATTTGCCGAGCTAACTGCTTTTCTGATTCAGTTAAAAAACGACGATTCGGCATAAAAAAATTAAACCATAATTGGCGAAGTTTACGAAACAAAGGCTTATCCATTGAAACTATAAAAGAATGGCTGACATGATAACAAGAAATGGCGTTAGAAAACATCTTTAAAATGTTGTTTTCAACATTTGCACCATACAAATACAGCAAAAAATGCTACAATTCGCCAAAATCAGCGATTTATCTTCATTTAAATGACCATGAGCAAGCAATATCAATATACGACAAATGAATTACAAGTTTTAACCGGTTTAGACCCTGTTCGTTTACGTCCAGGAATGTACACCGACACGACTCGCCCCAATCACCTTGCCCAAGAAGTTATCGACAACTCTGTCGATGAAGCCTTAGCAGGTTATGCCAATAAAATCAGCGTAACGGTCTATGCCGATGGGTCATTATCAGTACAAGACAATGGTCGTGGTATGCCGGTTGATATTCATCCTGAATATGGGCAATCGGGCATTGAAATTATTTTAACAAAATTACACGCTGGCGGAAAATTTAGTCATAAAAATTATGAATTTTCAGGCGGTTTACATGGGGTTGGGATTTCGGTTGTTAATGCCTTATCGCACAAAGTAGAAGTGGTTGTGCAACGTGATGGCAATTTGTACCGTATGGATTTTGAGCATGGCGAACCAGTCGGCGGATTACGCATTGAACAAGGCAAAGTTCCAAAAAAACAAACTGGAACATTTGTCCGTTTTTATCCAAATGAACGTTATTTTGATTCTGTTAAATTTGCCTTAAAAGCCTTAAAACACAATTTAAAAGCCAAAGCTGTGCTTTCAGCAGGTTTAACTATTGAATATCATGATGAAATTAATAATGAACATTTAACTTGGCAATTTGAAAATGGCTTAGTTGATTATTTAAAAGAAGAAGTCAATGAGCGTGAATTATTGCCTGATGTTCCCTTTGTGGCACATGGCAAAGTGGAAAAATCACACGCAGAATTTGCAATTTGTTGGAATGTCGATGGCGGAGAGCAAACGCAAGAAAGCTATGTTAATCTGATTCCAACCGCTCAAGGGGGAACGCACGTTAATGGCTTACGAGCAGGAATTACCGATGCCTTACGAGAGTTTTGTGAATTACGCAATTTATTACCACGCAACCTAAAATTATCTCCTGAAGATGTTTGGGACGGCGTAAATTTTATTCTTTCTTTAAAATATCAAGACCCACAATTTTCAGGTCAAACCAAAGAACGCTTATCCAGTCGTGAAGCGGTGGCGATTGTCCAAAGTATCGCCAAAGATAGTTTTGCATTATGGCTCAATCAATATCCAGAGATTGCCACTCAACTCGCTGAAATGGCAATTACCAAAGCAGGTAATCGTCTGAAAGCGTCAAAAAAAGTTGAACGTAAAAAAATTACGTCAGGGCCTGCTCTTCCGGGGAAATTGGCAGATTGTGCAGGACAAGACCGTGAACAATCCGAATTATTTATTGTTGAAGGAGATTCGGCAGGCGGTTCAGCCAAGCAAGCACGAGATAAACATTTTCAGGCAATTATGCCGATTCGTGGAAAAATCTTAAATACTTGGGAAGTGTCATCTGATGAAGTTTTGGCATCTCAAGAAGTGCATGATATTGCCATTGCCATTGGGGTTGACCCATCGAGTGATGATTTATCCGAATTGCGTTATGGTAAAATTTGTATTTTAGCGGACGCAGATTCGGACGGCTTGCATATTGCCACGTTATTATGTGCATTATTTGTCAAACATTTCCCTGCTTTAGTGGCGGAAGGACATTTATATGTTGCAATGCCCCCATTGTATCGTGTGGATAGTGCCAAAGATGTCTATTATGCTTTAGATGATGATGAACTTGAAACCATCTTAAAGAAAATTAAGCAAAAAAATCCGCAAATTACACGTTTTAAAGGCTTGGGAGAAATGAATCCAGCCCAGTTGCGTGAAACAACAATGGACCCCAATAGTCGCCGTTTAGTGCAACTAGATTTAGATGATTTGCAACTGACAACCCGTTTATTTGATAAATTATTGGCAAAAAAACGTTCCGCTGACCGCAAAGAATGGTTAGAAGAACATGGTAATTTAGCGGATTTGGCAAACTAAGAGAGTATTCCCATGACGATGAAACCAAGCATTTCTCTACGTTATCAACTACAGCTGAATGAATTTCAAGA
>JBHACK010000171.1:0-6154 GCA_041854545.1 Acinetobacter sp.
ACAAGGTATTTGCCGATGTGCCAAAATTAACCATTGAAATTCATTTTGCCAAAGATACCCCTTTGCCCCAAAAAATACTTGAAAATACCCCCCAAAACCGCTAAAATGCACGCCATGCGATCGTGGTGGAATTGGTAGACACGCCATCTTGAGGGGGTGGTGCTTCACGGCGTGAGGGTTCAAGTCCCTCCGATCGCACCAAATTGATGACATTGACATTAGCCCAATCTGATTTAAAGATTGGGTTTTTGTTTTGTTAAAATTACAAAGAGATAAAGGAGCGTGGCTGATTGGGTTATCATTGAAAGCCAACACTTTGATTTTTAAGGGGTGATGATTTTTAAGATAACTAAAAATGCTTTTATCTAAGACGCTAATCCGCCCACGCCATTTTTAAAATGCTTGCCACCGCCCACGGCGCACTGATGATTGCCAAGATACTTCCTGCACCCAAAAGCGCCAATGTGGGTAGCCCATTTAATCCTGTGGCAAATAAATCCACCGCTCCCACCCCAAAAATCAGGACAGGAAGCTGCATGGGTAGAGCAATCAGTGGCACAAGCACTGCCCCATTTTTTAGGGTTAAAGTAAGGCTGCTGGCAATGGCAGATAGCATAAGCAGTAGCGGCGATCCAACCAAAATGGACATCATTAACATGAGTGCTTCACGCCACGCCATGCCAAATAAAGGCACAGCAAGCAGCGACAGCACCGCCACAAACCCCGCACTAAATAACCAATGCACGACCAAGCGAATAAGCACCCAAAACGCCAACGGTGCGTCCGCCACCACAAGCTGCGCCAGTGTGCCATTATCAAAATCAGGGCGAAACAGGTCGTCCACCCCAATCACCAATGATAGCAGGGCAGCTATCCATACCGCTGAACTGGCAAGGCGAAGCAAGGTTTGTGGTTCGGCACCGATGGCTAAGGGAAATAAGGTAATGATCAGCAAAAACAGCACCAAAGGATAAAGCCAACCAACCGCTTTTTGGCGTTTGATGTGCCATTCTCGCTCTAGGATTTGCCGATAAGGTGCATGGAAAGTCATAGGGCAAAGTCCGTTAAATCCAGTTGTTTGTTTGTACCCAAAATGGTTTGATGACTGGTTGTGAGTATCGTGCCACCGCTTTGGGCGAAGGCTTTCATGCGGGCTTGCAGTGTCTCAACCATAGCCACATCTAAGGCGGTCAAAGGCTCATCAAGCAGCCAAATGGGGGCGTGTTTTGCGTCCAACAAAAACAGCCGTGCCAAACTGACCCGTCTGGTTTGCCCCGCAGAAAGCTGACTGCTTGCTGTATCGCCCAAACCCCAAAGTCCCACAGCGTCCAGTGTGGCGTTTAGGGCGTCGTGGTCAGTCGTGATGTTATATAAAGACAACAAAAATCGCAAGTTTTGAGCAACGGTCAAATCAGGGCTGATACCCAGTTGGTGCGACACATAGACCAAGCGACCGTTTTTGCTGATTTGACCTGACAGTAAAGGCAATAGCCCTGCAATTTGGTTGAGCAAGGTGGTTTTGCCCAAATCATTTTCGCCAGTCAAATGACAAATGTCCCCTGCATATAGCGTTAAATTGACCCCTTGACATAAGACAAAATCGCCACGCCCCACATCTAAATCGCTTAATGTCAGTAGGGGATTTGTTGTGGTGTAATCGTTCATGATGTTGATGAAATTCAAAATGCTAATCATAACAAAATTTGTGAAAAATTGCTGAAAAATCCCCAAAATTTGGGTGAATTTTGTTATTATATTAAGTGAACAATTGCTACTATTAAGACATCATCAGTAAAATAATATGAAAATTTTAAAGAAGTTAAAACAATTGATTGGCTTATCCAAAAATAAAAAGCCTAAAGCAGATGTGATAGAAAATGCTGCCAGCGAAGTGGTTTTGGCTGATGATACCAATGATGAATATTTGTATCCTTTAACTCGGCGTGTGATACAGTGGCTTGAAACACAGCAATGGAAATACGAACATCGCACCCCTGTTGATGATAAACGCATTCATCATTTGTTATTGGGTTTTGCAATGATGGAAAAGGGGCGAAGTGATTGGCTTTGTGTGATACGAGTGAACGAAAGTAATCAATTAATTTCTATGTTTGGTATTATTGAAGAACCGATTGCTGAAGCGTATTATCCCCATGCTTTGCTTGCGATTTCTAAAGCCAATATTGGTATTAGTTATGGTAATTTAGAATTGGACATTGATGACGGTGAATTTAGGGCAAAATTGTCTTTTGATGCGGAATTTACCAAATTAACCGATATGTCATTGGGTAGCAATATACAAACTTTGTATAATTTGGTTGGCGTTATTGATGATATTAAAAATAATATTAAAAAGCTGGATTATCCCATGAAGTTTGAAGAATTAATTAAGCAAAATAAAAAGGACAATAACAATCATGATGACACAGATGGCGATAATGTATTTTTTATGCCAACAAAAAAAGTTCAGTGAATTTTTGTACTGTTAATTATTATGCTAAAAATCGCCCATGCCCCTATTTTTTGTTATGGTGTGCCTGATGGTCATCGCTTTCCGATGGCAAAATATCGGCTATTGCCCGAGCGACTGCTTAAGACAGGTATCATCACTACGGATAATCTGTTTACGCCCGAGCTGCTGAGTGTTGATGAAATTTTGACCACGCATACGGCTGAGTATTGGCATAAACTTGCTACACAGACACTCACCGCCAAAGAATGCCGAGCCATTGGGCTGCCGATGTCGCCAGAGCTTGTGCTGCGTGAACGCTATATTTGTCATGCCACCTATGAATGTGCGTTGTATGCCCAAAAATATGGCATCAGTCTGTCCACATCAGGCGGTACACACCATGCCTTTGCCGACCGTGGAGAAGGGTTTTGTGTGATGAATGATATTTGTGTGGCGAGTAATTTGTTATTACAGCGAGGTGAGGCTCGGCGGATTTTGATTGTGGATTTGGACGTACATCAAGGCAATGGCAATGCAGCCATCATGACAAATAATCCATCGGTGTTTGTATTTAGTATGCACGGCGAGAAAAATTATCCCTATCATAAGCCCAAATCCGACCTAGACATTGCTTTGGCGGACGGTACGGGTGATGAGGAATATTTGGCGATTTTGGGCGAAACTTTGCCACGGCTTATTACTGACTTTGACCCTGATATGATATTTTATCAAGCAGGAGTAGATGTGCTGGCGGTGGACAAACTGGGGAAATTATCGCTGACGCTTGAGGGCTGTCTGCAAAGAGATAAACTGGTACTCACCACTGCATATAAGGCGGGTATCCCTGTGGCGGTGGTGATGGGTGGTGGCTATGCCCCTGATATTGATATGATTGTACAGGCACATATGGGGGTGTTTGGGGTGGCAAGGGGGATTTTTGGTTAGTAATATAGCAGACGGAATTCAATTGCTTTTCATTATTTTATATAAAAATAATAAAAACACCAAAACAAAAGCTTCAAAGCCCCAATGAAATTCATCAATTTTACTTTTCCTGATATTATACTAGTCAGTATACAATCTTTCATTGTATGTATTTATTTGACTTTGTAAAGATTTTAAGTGATAATCAATATCATAATCCACACCACCGTGATGAGAACAAGCACCTTGCCCACCAGATTGGGAAATCCAACCATCTTCACAAACAGTTGAGCCATAATTACTTTTTTCTAATAAATAATTATACTCTCGTTTTACCTGTGGTAATTTTTCTACTGCTTCGTTATACCATTTATTTAAATTATTCATTTTTTTATTATATCTACTATAATTATAATAAGATATGCCACCAAAAATTACCCACCATTTTGGACTTGCCAAACCTGAAAATATGGTATATTGCATTTTATCATTATTATTTGATATTGAATTATGATAAGTTATCGGTTGTACTTTTGGTGTTGGGTTATTGATTTTTGGTTGTGGCAATTCAACTGGTTTTTGGATAGCTGGCTGTATTTGAATTGGGGGATTTTGAGTGAGTTTTGGTTCTGCTGGCTTGGTCTTGATTGGGGTAGTGATTTCTTTGGGATTAATAATGATTTTATTCACCCAGTCTTCTTGTTTGCCATAGTCAATTTCTGAAAAATAGTTATTTTCTAAAAATCTTTGATTAGTCAATCCATCAATGGTTGCAGTTGCCCCATTTTCTTTTTTTATTAAATCTGATGTATTGTCATTAAAAAATAAATTATTGGCAATTAAAGATACATCACCAGTTATGAATATTAAGAAATTTGAAGAGTTGTTATCAAATAAGCAATTTTCTATTTTAATGGCAATTTTATCATTTTCAGATTTTGCAAAAATAGTATTATTTTCAACCCATTCAATCTTTGAATTTTTAATATCAACAGATGAGTTTTCTGTATGTAAATCACCACACATTAGGCAATTATTTATCAATAATTTTGAATTTTTTTCCGAATAAATAAGTTGCCTTTCTTGAATGTTCTCTAAATGACTATTAAGAATAGTTAAAGAACTATTCCAAGTTTTAATAGCATTCGTTGGTCTACTATCAATATATGAATTATTAATCTTAATTTCACTGTTTTCAAAAAATAAAACAATTTTTCCACTATCATAATCTTTATAAAAATCACTATTAAAAATAGAAACATTGGACGAATTTTTCACTTCAATATAAGCTAAGTCAATATTGTCAAAATAACAATTTTCAATATCAACAGTGCTATTATTGATAGAAATTCCTGATGATTTACCGCTAAAATTACAATCAACAATATTTGAAATGCTATTACTTTCTATGGATAAAGCAGAAAATTCGCTATCACTATCAGAAAAAGAACAATCCAAAATATTCTAATTGAGAATTTTCAATCGCTCTAATTACATTGTTTGTTATGTCATTAAATATATTGCCCTCTAAAAATATATAACTATCACTAAACCAAAGAGCAGGTACATTAAGTTGCTCACTACAATTAAATTGACTATCAGTTATTTTTATTGTGGATTTTTTAATACCTTGAACTCAGTTTTTTTCTGTTATATCTATAAATTCACTAGATTTAATATCAACAAGTCCATTATCTAAAAAAATTCCTGATGCTCCTGACATAAATTGACTATCAGAAATTCTTACCAAACTATTTTCAAAAATAGCAATAGAAGAAAACTTGCCAATTGATTGTAAATTACAATCAATTATTTCACAAAAAGAATAATTATTTAATTTAATAATATTGGCATTATTTGTTTTTGAAAATTCACAGTTTTTAAAAAATGCTTTACTATCACTTAACAGTATATTATGTTTATCTGATTGTGTATTTGCTTGAAAAGTACAATACTTAAATTTAACTTCTGAATTATTTGATATATCTAAAATATTTCCTTGATGTATGTTGATAAATTTACTATCAGAAATATCTAAATTTGAATGATTAACTAAAATTCCAGAACAACCATTATTAAATTGATTGTCAATTACAATGGCATTACTTAAATTTTTTAGCACCAATGCCAAAAACTTTGTGGAATACCAAGTACAATTATCTAATTTTGCACTACTCTCATTATCTAAGGTTAAAGCGTTGCTTTCTTTTACATAAAAATTAGAGTTTTTAGCAATAACTTTACTATTATTTGTATATATCAAAACTTTATCAAATATTTTTGTTCTTTTAATATCGCAATCAATGATTTCAAGATTAGAATTATTACAAGCCCAAATAGAGCAATTTTCTGAAATATTATTAAAATTACAACTAGATAAACTTACAATAGAATTGTCAATATAAAGTCTTGAATTTTCATTTTTAAAGTTACAATCTTTAAAATTTACCGTTGTATTCTTAGTAATGATTTCTTTGTTTAAATTTTGAAAAGTACAATTCTCAAAGGAGATTGTACCTTGTTCAATAATTTCACAATCGTCAGAAACGCTATCAAATATGGCTTCTGATGATTGAATGATTAGTTTCCTATTTTTAAGGTCAATACGGGGCAGTTTAAATATTGAATTTTCAACTTCAATAATATCGCCATTTTGAGCTTGCAAAATTGCGTTATTAAATTGTTCTTGCGTATTCACTGTAAAAAAAGCCATAATTTACCCCGTATCAACCTTGTACTATTTAAAGACTTTGAATTTCCTTAACACTCTCCTTCACT
>JBHACK010000172.1:0-4111 GCA_041854545.1 Acinetobacter sp.
CCCGGAATTCGAGAGTTTGGTCTATGGCATTTAGATAAAGATAAAATCCAAGCAGGTTTTCCAGATATTCAACCGTTTTTAGGACAATGTCGTTTCCGTAATTGTACCCATCAACATGAAAAACAATGTGCAGTGAAAGATGCTGTAGAACAAGGGCAACTGTTGGCACGGCGAGTAGAAAGTTATTTGCGGTTGCTTGATGAAGTGAGTTAAAACGATTTTGTTTAATCAAAATAAAGATTGCAGATTTGTATAGAGATATTAAAATGCAAGAATATCAATATTGGATTATTCTGTTAAATATTATATGTTCTGTATGTATTATTTCTTTGGCATGGAATACGAGTTATTGGGTTAAAGATAAAATTAATCGATTTTTGATATTTATTGTTGCATTACATTTTTATAAGATTTTGCTTATAATCTTGAGAAATGCTGATTATGTCATCGCTCATCAACTCAAGGATACAACGCTTATTTTTATTGCTGATGCTATTCAAGTACCATTTCTTTCTATTTACTCACTAGGTTTTGCTTGTTTATGTTTATTGGTTTTAATTTATCGGCTTGGCAAACCGCTTTATTTGAAATTTAGCAAAGGGGAGCTAAAGAATTGAGCCATAGTATTTATGTTTATCAAATTGCTCTTTTAGTGCTGATATGTGGTATTTCTCTAAGCTTTCATTTTATTAAATTATTTAAAGGAAAAATTAATAAAATACTTGCTTTTATGACATTTTTATCTTTTTTTATTATTTTGATGGAAATTATATTGGCAGGTTCAGAAGATATTAGAAAACAGAATGGTGATATTATCGGGATATTTTTAACAGATGTAATGTTTTATAATTACATTTTTAATCCTGTGTCATTGTCTGTGATAGGCATTGCTGGTGTGGTCTCCTTATTCATCATGGTTATTTTGAAAGTTATCAAACATAAACCCTAAGGTTTATAGGGTGATTAAAAAGCGTTCATGTAGAACGCTTTTTTTGTTATCTGCTATAAAATTGTGCTATATCACTAAAATTGCTAATAAATATGCAAAAAATATATTTTCTTGATGAAGCAAATCCCTGTATGCTATAGCGATTATAATTGAACGCTAGCTGAACGCCATGTATTTATATACTGATTTTGACCAACAATTAATCAACGAACGTGTGGCTCAATTCCGAGACCAAACCGAACGTTATTTAGCAGGTAAATTGACTGAAGACGAATATCGCCCATTACGTTTACAAAATGGATTGTATGTACAACGTTATGCCCCGATGTTGCGTGTTGCTGTGCCGTATGGCTTAATGAATTCTAAACAACTACGCAAAGTCGCTCAACTTGCTAAAGCGTATGACCGTGGTTATGTCCATATTTCAACCCGTCAAAATATTCAATTTAACTGGCCTGCATTACAAGATGTTCCAGATATGTTGCAAGAATTGGCAACGGTACAAATGCACGCCATTCAAACATCAGGCAACTGTATCCGCAATACCACAACTGACCAATATGCAGGTGTAGTCGCAGGTGAAGTGGCTGACCCACGTC
Organism: Acinetobacter sp.; assembly: GCA_041854545.1. Classification (GTDB taxonomy): domain Bacteria; phylum Pseudomonadota; class Gammaproteobacteria; order Pseudomonadales; family Moraxellaceae; genus Acinetobacter. Next base: position 1,549 of record JBHACK010000172.1, read on the forward strand.
CAACTTGTGAGTTAATTCGTCAATGGAGTACCTTCCACCCAGAATTTGCCTTTTTACCACGCAAATTTAAAATTGCAGTATCAGCCTTAGATGAAATTGACCGTGCGGCAACCGCATTCCACGACATTGGCGTATATTTGGTGCGTAATGAACAAGGCGAATTGGGCTACCGTATCAATGTAGGTGGTGGTTTAGGTCGTACGCCAATTATTGGTAGTGTGATTAAAGAATTTTTACCACGAGAAGATTTAATTGCGTATTTAGAAGCGGTATTGCGTGTGTATAACTTGCATGGTCGCCGTGATAATAAATATAAAGCACGCATTAAAATTTTGGTGAAAGCCTTAACGCCAGAAGTTTTTGCCGAAAAAGTGGAAGCAGAATTTGCCTATACTCGTGAACAATTAAAAATTCAGCCAGAAACCTTGAAGAAAATGGACGAAGAATTTATGCCATTTACTTATCAAGATTTAGCGGATGAAGATTTTAGCGAGTTATTTGCTCAATATCCAAAATTTAAACATTGGTTTAATATCAACACACACGCACATAAAGTCAAAGGTTATCGTATTATCACCATTTCTCTAAAACGTGCAGGCATTGCCCCAGGGGATATTACGACCGAAGAAATGAACTTAATTGCGGATTTGGCTGATAAATATACCTTTGGCGAATTGCGTACCACACATGAGCAAAATATTGCCCTTGTAGATGTGCCACAAAAAGATTTATTTGATGTATGGCAAACCTTAGAACAAGCGAATTTAGCTCGTGCTCATATCGGCTTTATTACCGATATTATTTGCTGTCCGGGGGGCGATTTCTGTTCATTGGCAAATGCAAAATCAATTCCAATTTCTGAAGCCATTTCAAGACGTTTTGATGATTTAGATACGGTTTACAATTTGCGTGAATTGGATTTAAATATTTCAGGGTGTATGAATGCGTGTGGTCATCACCATGTTGGGCATATTGGCATTTTAGGTGTTGATAAAAAAGGCGAAGAGTTCTATCAAATTACCTTAGGCGGAAATGCTGACCATGATGCGTCATTAGGCGATATTTTAGGGCCTTCATTTGCGGCAGAGCGTATTCCAGATGTCGTGGAAGAATTATTAAATACTTACCTTGACTTGCGTGAAGGTGAAGAGCGTTTTATTGATACCTATCGCCGTGTCGGCATTAAACCATTTAAGGAGCGTGCATATGCTTAATTTAACGGCTGATGTTTTATATAAAGACGGTTCGATTGTTGCCAATCACTATCAACTAATTGCGGAAGATGGCACTTTGCCTGCTGGAGATGTGTTATTTACAGCTGAACAATTAGAGCGTTTGGCAGAAGCACAAGGCAAAAAAGCATTGTTAATTACAGTAGATACTTCACCAGAAGACCATCAATTTCCACTTGAGCAACTCGATGCAATTTTTATTGAATTTGCTGGATTTGCTGATGGGCGTGGTTATTCATTTGCGACCTTATTACGCCGTCAAGGCTTTAAAGGTGAGTTGCGTGCCGTTGGCGATGTATTTAAAGATGTACTCAATTATTTAAAACGTTCAGGTTTTGATAGCTTTATTTTAAAAGAAGGTAAAGATGTCCACGAAGCTGTTGGCGGTTTAAATGATTTTACTCAACCTTATCAGGCATCTACAGCGGTTGCACAAGCCAATTATCAAACAGGTAAATAAACCTGTTACATCTTAAAAGGAAAATTTTAAATTATCATGTTTCCTTAGCATTTATTCTTTGATTGTTTTTTTGCTCGTTCTCTGTGATAGGAAGGGAACGGGCATTTTTTTGCCTTTGTGATTTAGCTTGAATCGGCTATACTATGGCATTGCCTTAACAATCTTATCGTATAATCATGTCATACAATACGCCATCTCGTAACAGTAAACGTGCCAATGCACCCAAACAACACGCCAATTATGAAAAACAGGCTGACCCAAATATTAACGCTTATTCTATACATGCTTTGAACTGGTTACGCCGTGCTGAATTTTTAATGAGTGCTCCAAAACTCAATTTATGTGTTGAAGATGTCGGCTATGAAATTGCATTTGCAGGACGTTCAAATGCTGGAAAATCGAGTGCAATTAATGCCTTAACTAATCAAAAACAACTAGCCCGAGCATCAAAAACACCGGGGCGGACGCAAATGATTAACTTTTTCCATTTAGGAAATCCAGAGCAACGCCTTGTCGATTTACCCGGCTATGGTTATGCCGCTGTGCCTGAAGAAATGAAACGAGTATGGCAAAAAGAATTAGAAAATTATTTAATTCAACGAAAAAGTTTACAAGGCTTAATTTTATTGATGGACATTCGCCATCCCTTACAACATTTTGACCGTATGATGGTAGAATGGGCAAATTCTCGACAACTGTTTATCCATATTCTCTTGACCAAAGCTGATAAATTAAATCGGGGGCCTGCCAATAAAGCCTTATTAGAAGTGAAACAAGAATTGAAAAAAATGAAAGTGCAATGTTCGGTACAATTATTTTCATCTTTAAATAAACAAGGTTTAGAAGAATTAGCAAGCGTTATTGCAGGGCG
>JBHACK010000173.1:0-2666 GCA_041854545.1 Acinetobacter sp.
AAAATTCGTCTAATCTACCATCTGTATAATCATGTCGTTTGCTAAAATTTATACTCGTGGCGTATTGGGATTACACGCACCATTAATTGAAGTTGAAGTGCATATGAGTCAAGGTTTGCCTTCTTTGACAATTGTCGGTTTGCCTGAAACATCGGTGCGTGAAAGTAAAGACCGTGTACGCTCTGCCATTATCAATAGTGGTTTTCAATTTCCAACCAAGCGTTTAACCATTAACCTAGCCCCTGCGGATTTGCCCAAAGATGGTTCACGGTTAGATTTGGCGATTGCATTAGGGATTTTAAAAGCGTCTGGGCAGTTGATGTTTGATGATAATGCACCATTTGAGTGCATTGGCGAATTGGCATTAGATGGTCAATTACGCCCTGTTACAGGGACGTTAAGCATTGCGATGGCGTGTTTAAAAACACAACGTGCCTTAATTTTGCCACAAGCCAATGCAGATGAAGCCAGTCAATTACAGGGTTTAACGGTTTATTCTGCTCAAAGTTTAACAGATGTATGTGAGCATTTATTGGGACGTAAACCGCTTTCTGCTTATCAATCTTCCATGAGCGTGCAACCGCCTGTCTATGCGCTCGATTTAGCCGATGTAAAAGGTCAGTTACGTCCACGCCGTGCCTTAGAAATTGCGGCCGCTGGCGGACATTCTTTGTTATTTAAAGGGCCACCGGGGACTGGGAAAACCTTGTTAGCATCTCGGTTACCGAGTATTTTACCGCCCTTATCAACAGATGAAAGTTTGCAAGTTGCCAGTATTTATTCGATTGCAAATCAACCGTATCAATTTGGCTTACGTCCGTTTCGAGCTCCCCATCATACCGCATCTGCGATTGCGTTGGTTGGGGGCGGTTCGCACCCTAAACCGGGGGAAATTACTTTATCTCATTTAGGGGTGTTATTTTTAGATGAGTTACCAGAATTTGACCGTAAGGTTTTAGAAGTCTTGCGACAACCCTTAGAATCAAAGGAAATTGTGATTTCTCGTGCCACTCGACAAATTACCTATCCTGCGGATTTTCAGCTTATTGGGGCGATGAATCCTTGTCCATGTGGTTATGCGTTTAATCAAGACCATCGTTGTCAATGTTCTGCGGAAGCCATTAAGCGTTATCAAAATCGTATTTCAGGGCCTTTGCTTGACCGTATTGATTTACATATTGATGTTCCACCGTTAAAAGCAGATGAGTTACAAAATGCTCAAGCAGGAGAGTCTTCTGCAGTGGTGCGTGAACGTGTGATGATAGCGTATCAACGGCAAATGCAACGGCAGGGCTGTTTAAATCAACATTTATCGCCACAACAGTTACAGCAAGTGGCTCCGCTGGATGAGCCTTCAAAACAGTTGTTTGCAGTTGCTCAACAGCGGTTAAATTTGTCGGCTCGTGCCTATCATCGTGTGTTGCGTGTAGCAAGAACCATTGCTGATTTGGCAGGAAGTGAAATGATTCAAAGTGGGCATTTGTCGGAAGCGTTGTCGTATCGGGGGAATGAGGTTTAAGTTATTGAGCGTAAGCCAATCTCTTGAAAAACTTCTCGATAATACTCTGCTTTTTTCGCTAATGCCAATGGATACGCTCGAGATGATGACGGTAAACGGTATAATTTAACCGTTTTATCAGCAATGTTTAATTCTATCGATTGCCCAACTTTGGGCAACGCTTGCCCTTTGGCAAATTGCTCAATTAAAATTTCAGTCGCTTTTTCACCTGTGGTGATTAAAGTTTGACAATATGGTAACGATTGTAATAATTGAGCAATGTCCATGGTTTGAACAATCTGTAAAAATTTATCGGACGCATTATCCTGTAAACGTATCACTTGATATGCTGTATCACTAATGGCAATGCCATAGTGTTGTAAAAATTGTTCAATTAACGGTTGCTTAAAACTTTTATTTGTAATTTCAATAAAATAGTCCTTATCCTGATAAAAAATCAGCCCTAAAATCCGCCACATATCATTATTGTAGTTTGGATAGTAAAACTCCATTTTCCAACGTGTTTTTGGCGGTGGAAAACTGCCTAATATCAACAACTTGGCATTTGACGGTAAATAAGGGGTTAAGGGGTGGGTTTCAATTTGTGTCATATTTTTATCATCATAAAGATAAAACAGGTGTAGCCTTCACTACACCTTGATTTTATTAAATCCCATACTGTTCACGATAGGCTTTCATTTTTTCTAAGGCTTGTGTATCGCCTTTTTGCTCCAAATAATCCATTAAATCTTGCATAGTAATTAAAGCGTGTACAGGCACATTCAATTGTTGTTGTACTTCTTGTAATGCGGATGTTTCCCCTTGTCCACGTTCTTGGCGGTCAAGTGCCACAACCACACCTGCAATTTTTGCTCCTGCTTTGGTCAGAATTTCCACAACTTCACGAATTGCCGTACCTGCTGTAATCACATCATCAATAATCCAAACAGATTTTCCAGCAACATCTGCACCGACCAATACCCCACCTTCGCCATGGTCTTTGGCTTCTTTACGGTTAAAGCCCCACGGTTTATTGAGTTGGTGATGTTGCATTAGTGCAACGGCTGTTGCAGATACAAATGGAATGCCTTTATACGCTGGCCCGAAAATCACATCCACATTATCACATTTGGCTAAAGTATCTGCATATCCTTGTGCCAATAAGCTC
>JBHACK010000174.1:0-7293 GCA_041854545.1 Acinetobacter sp.
TTCTTTCAAAACAGTGAAAATCCACACAAGTTGTTCTTCTTCATTTCTTAGTGAATCTTTACTCAATCTCGTCGATTGCAGTAAGCTGGGCTATTATAGTCGTTTTAAAATCATTGTCAAGTTTCTTTTTAAGAAAAAAGAAAAACTTTTTATTCATCACATCATTCCAAAATCAACCACAATCATCTTATTTATATAAACTATTGTTTTAAATAAGATTTTTGTTTAGCTCAGCTCCGATAGGTGCGTATATTACACAGCTAAAATTAGATTGGCAAGTGTTTTTTTGAGTTTTTTATCTGTTTGGTCGTTTTATCAGCATTTTTCGGTTTTTTAGGGTGTTTTTAGTGTTGTTCTGCTCGTTTTGCCATCATTGTGGTAATAAAACCTGATAGGATGTAGGCGGTTGCCAAGATGAGTAAGCCGACTGGAATGTTATATGTTATCGCAGAAAGTATGAGTACGACTGGTATCATCATGATAAATGGGACTCGTTTTTTGTCCATTTGTTTAAATGAGTAGTATTTCATGTTGGAAACCATGAGTAATCCAACAATGACCATAAGGCTTGCTAGTCCAATTTGTATGCCTGTGTGGCTCAAATAGTTTGTGTAGTCTTGTCCTGCCCAAATGGTGCTAATAATGGTAATGGCTGCTAGTGGGCTTGCTACGCCAATAAAGTAGCGTTTATCGACGGTGCCGATTTGGACGTTAAAACGTGCTAAACGGAAGGCAGCACAGGCGGTATAAATGAAACAACAGGCTAGCCCGATGCGTCCTAGGCTATGCAATGCCCAGCTGTACATGAGTATTGCAGGGGCAACGCCAAAGGCAAGCATGTCTGAGAGTGAGTCGAATTGTTCGCCAAATGGGCTTTGGGCGTTCATGGCTCGTGCGACTCGTCCATCTAAGCCATCAAGTAGGGCGGAGATAAAAATGGCAACTATGCCTTGTTTAAAATCGCCATTCATGCTAGCAATAATGGCGTAAAAACCAGAGAGTAGTGCCGCTGTTGTTATGGCATTTGGGACAAGGTAAACACCTTTGCGTTTGACTTTTTTGCCTTCTTGGGTGCATTCTTCTTCTTCAACTTCGAAGGTAATGCTATTGTAAGCGGAATTGTCTTGTTCTGGTTTTTGGGTCATTTCTTTATTTATCCTGTTGTTTTATTGGGTTTTATTCGCCAACAAGCCAGCGTACTGCACTGTGCCCTGCATTTTCTTGCATGCGAAGGTGTGGTAAGAGCCATGTAAGGGCTTGGTCTGCTTGTTCAGCAAATTGCCATGGTGGATTGATAATGAGTAAGCCACAGCCATTTAATCCGATTGGGGTATCATCTGCCCAAACGCATAGTTCGCAAATGAGCTGACGGCGAATGCCTGTTTTTATCATTTTCTTTTCAAAGCGTTCAATCATGGCTCGGTCTTTGATTGGGTACCAAAGGGCGATAATGCCTGTTGCCCATTTTTTATGGATATTTTGTAGTAATTCAACCAGTTGTGGAAAGTCTTTGCGTTCCATTTCGTAGGGTGGGTCAATCATAATCAGTCCACGTTTTTCTTTTGGTGGAATGACGGCAAGTACGCCTTCATAGGCATCTCGTTGGTGTAGAGATGCTCGTTTGTCTCGGATATTTTTTCTAAGTTGTTGGAAAATATCTTCTTTGTATTCAAATGCAGTTAGGGTGTCATGTTCTCGTAATTGTTGTAAGGCAAACCACGGTGAACCCATATACATACCTTTGCCTTGCTGTTGGCGAACCTGTTCAACAAGGTTTAGGTAGTGTTGAATGCTTTCAGGTGCCGTATTTTTTTCTTGTTCACTCAGTTGCATTAGGCGATGAATGCCTGTTAGAAATTCGCCTGTTTTTTGTGATGGTGCTTGTGAAAGGTCATACATTCCTGCTCCGCCATGAGTATCAATATAGCGGTAGGGTTTGTCTTTACCATTGAGTTTTTCAAGTAACTGTAATAGTAAGATGTGTTTCATGACATCGGCAAAGTTGCCTGCATGGTAATGGTGTTGGTAATTCATTGTGCTTATCCTAATCTTTGTGATATTGTAACATGAAAAAAGTCGCTTGCGATATGTTAGCGGTTGAGTATCGTTATGATGTTGTTATTGTTTCTTCATGAATGGGGAAATTTAGGATAGTTTTATTATAAATCAGTTAAGAAATAAGTATTTTATCTTTTGGGTTGGTCTTCTGCTCTTACCGTTGATTCAGCAGGAACAGAAGACCTTTTCATATCATTATTGAGCTAAATCAGCAAAAAGTGATGTTGAGAGATAGCGTTCACCACATGATGGAATAACAACAACAATCAATTTTCCTGCATTTTCTGCACGGCTTGCCACTTGTAATGCTGACCAAACCGCCGCACCTGCTGAAATGCCAACCAAAATCCCTTCTTTTTCAGCCATTGCTCGTGCAGTAATAAAGGCTTCAGAATTAGGCACTTGAATGACTTCATCATACACATCTACATTTAATGTGTTTGGAATAAAGCCTGCTCCAATGCCTTGGATTGGGTGAGCTCCTTTTTGTCCACCACTTAATACTGGAGATGCTTGTGGTTCAACGGCGATAATTTTTACGCTGTCTTTACGTGATTTTAGTACTTCGCCTACGCCTGTAATGGTTCCGCCTGTTCCCACGCCTGCAATAAAGATATCGACTTGTCCATCGGTATCATTCCAAATTTCTTCAGCCGTAGTATCACGGTGAACTTGTGGATTGGCTGGGTTTTCAAATTGGCTAGGCATAAAGCTGTTGGCATTCTCTGCAACAATCGCATTGGCTTTCGCAATCGCTCCGCCCATGCCTTCACTTGCAGGAGTCAAAACTAATTCTGCTCCATAGGCACGCAATAACGTACGGCGTTCAAGGCTCATGCTTTCTGGCATGGTGATAATCAAGCGATAGCCACGAGATGCACACACCATCGCTAAGCCAATGCCAGTATTTCCACTGGTTGCTTCTACAATAATGGTGTCTTGATTGATTTTGCCTGCTTTTTCTGCATCTTCAATCATGGCAAGGGCAATACGGTCTTTAACGCTACTGGCAGGGTTAAAAAATTCCAATTTTGCAACCACACGGGCAGGTAAATCTTTGGTTAAGGTGTTGAGTTCAACTAATGGGGTATGACCGACTAAATCGGTAATATTTTTGGCAATCTTCATCGTTTTATCCTAATTTGTATCAGAGATGTCCTATCATACCCAAAGTTTTTATAAATGACAAAGTGATATTTTTTCGTTCGTTATGATTTTTTATGATAATTGGCACATTTTCCATACAGAGTTGTACTCGTTATTTGTTGGATTTATCGTTAGACTTTAATTTTTATATTGAGTCAGCCATATGAATCCTTTAAAAACGTTATTATTAAGCAGTCTTTTATCATATCAAACCTTATGTTTTCCAATAGCGACTGTTGTGCTTGCCAGTAGTTTAGTGGCGTGTAGTTCAGCTCCACAAAATGCACGCATTAGTCAAGGTAGTTTGGTGATTGCTCTTGGTGATTCTTTAACCTTTGGTTATGGTGCTAGCCCAAGCACAGCTTATCCACAAGTACTCACCGAGTTATCCACATGGCAAGTGAAAAATGAAGGGATAAATGGCAATACCAGTGAAGATGTCTTACAACGTTTAGATGGCATTATTGCTCAACAACCTAAATTAGTGCTGTTAGGCATTGGCGGAAATGATGTGTTAAGACGTGTTAGCCCACAAGTCACCGAAGATAATCTCAATCAAATCATTCAGCGTTTAAAGTCCGCCAATATTCCTGTTGTGTTGATTGCTGAACCACATTTTAGTGCTAGTGCTTTATTTGGTAAAGCAAGCGATAATCCTGTGTATGAAAAAGTGGCAAAACAGCATAATATTCCTTTATTTGCAGATGAATGGTCAGCCATTTTGTCAGATGATAAGTTGAAATCTGACCAAATCCATGCCAATGCTCAAGGATATCGCCGTTTTGCTGAAAACTTATATCAATTTTTAAAGCAACAAGGTTTTGCTTAAATGTCCTTTTGTAGTAAGGTATAGAAGCTTCAGGAACTTTGAATTCTGATGGTTCTTTAACTATAGGTGGTGAAGCTAAGACAGGTATATCTTGGGGTGCAGGTATTGTGGTCTGTGTTAAAGACACAACTAATCTGTGTGTTTCTAAGGGGAAATAATTTATATGGAAAAGAACTCAGATAAAAAAACTGACTTATATTTAGATAAAGCTACAAAAGGCTTATTTATCGGTATGTTATCATTTTTTGCACTTGTTATTACAGCAATATTAAATATAGATAATGTCATAGTGGATTTTTTAAAACAAGTTCCATTAATATCCCTATTTTATTCAATCTGGTTTGGGATTAAATATATTTACATTAAAAATAAAGAAATAATCATGGGGAATTCGGATAATAATGACAAAAGGTAAGAATAACACTTGGTAAACTGTTGCTAATGTTCCACGTGAAACATATCAGCCTAATCATCAAAAAAACGGTAATCATTGAAGATTACCGTTTTTCCTGTTTGACATTGACGATTAACCATACACAAGATTTTTTGCTTTACCACGGAAAACCCAGTAAGCAAAAATACTATACGCAATAATCATTGGCATAGTAATGCCCACACCAATCAAGGTAACAACCATCGTTGGCGTACTGGTTGCCGCTTGTGTTACTGTCAGTTGGTCAATCACCACATATGGAAACAAGCTAATTCCTAATCCTAAAGCTGTTAAAACCATTGCCACAACACTAAAAATAAATGGTTGCCAAGTTTTTTCTTGGCGAATCGTTTCACGGCTTAATAAGCGTTTAGTATAAATTAACGCAAATGCGGTGATTAATGGAATCGGTGCTAAAATCAACATATTCGGCAAACTAAACCAACGATTAAACACCGTTTCACTCACATAAGGCGTTGCCAAAGATAACAACACTAAACAGATGACAACAGGATACCATGCTTGATTTGCCCAACGCTGAGCCTTTTGTTGCAAATCCCCTTCAGTTTTTGCCAATAGCCATGTTGCCCCCAATAATACATAAATTGCAGGGGCAGATAATGCAATACCGAAAGCAAAGACATAATCCAAGGTTTCCGTTTGAAACCCTGTAACATAACGCCCAAGCATCCATCCTTGCATAAAGGCAATCACGGTTGATGAAACATAAAATGCGGTGTTCCACAACAGTTGATGTTGCGGACGTGCTTTGACACGAAAGTCAAATGCGACACCACGCACCATAATTGCCACTAACATAAAAGTAACAGGCAAATATAAACTACCCAAAATCAAAGAATGTGCTGATGGGAAAATAATAAATAAAACCCCAACCACTAACACTAACCATGTTTCATTCGCATCCCAAAACGGGCCAATCGATGCAACCATCGTATTTTGCTCTGCCTTTTCGGCACGAGGCATTAACATCCCCACGCCCAAATCAAAGCCATCTAAAATCGCATATAACGTTACACTAAATGCCAATAATCCTAAAAATACATACGATAAAATTGTGTGCCAATCCATCATCGTTCCCCTTAATGTTGCTCATCTGCCGTTTCTGCCATATGTTTTACTACCGTAATATAGGCAAGTAACAACACGGTTGAGAAAATCGCATATAAAATCAATGATAATAAAATATGACCACTTGGCGTTACTTTGGTAACTGCATCTGAGGTACGCAATAAACCATATACCAAGAATGGCTGACGACCAATTTCCGTTACATACCAACCTGCTAAAGTCGCAACCCAACCTGAAAAGGTCATGCCAGACAATGCCCATAATAAAAATTTTGGTAATTGGTCAGCCTGATATTGTGTTTTACGATAATGATATAAACCATACCAACTCACCAACAACATCAACATTCCTACGCCAACCATCACACGGAATGACCAAAACATTGCCATTACAGGCGGTTTATCCGCAAACTCATTTAAACCTTTAATTTCACCATCTGCTTTATGGGTCAAAATCCATGATGCACCATTTGGAATCGCAATCGCAAAATCATTGCGTTGCTCTTGAGCATTAGGTAAAGCAAATAACAGCAAAGGAGCTCCTTTTTCCGTATGCCAAACCCCTTCCATCGCTGCAATTTTTGCAGGTTGATGTTTTAAGGTATTTAAACCATGCATATCCCCTGCTAAAATTTGTAAAGGAATTGCAATGGCTGCTAAAATTAATCCAGTTTTTAACACCTTATGCGTTGCATCATTTGCTTTCTGCTTTAAGGCTTGCCATGCAGAAACCCCTGCCAACAAGAAAGCAGCCGTTAATGTTGAGGCTAATAACATATGAGCTAAACGATAAGGAAATGATGGATTAAAAACAATCTCAAACCAACTCACAACATGAATGACACCATTTGCATCAACGCTAACCCCTGTAGGCGTTTGCATCCATGAATTTAACGATAAAATCCAGAATGCAGAAAAGGTTGTTCCCATTGCCACAATAATAGACGCTAAAGTATGGATACGATTGCCCACACGTTCACGCCCAAACAACATAATCCCTAAAAATCCAGCTTCCAAAAAGAAAGCGGTTAAAACTTCATATCCCAATAAAGGCCCTGCAACATTTCCTGCTTTTTCCATAAAGCCCGGCCAGTTTGTCCCAAACTGGAAACTCATGGTTACACCGCTGACCACGCCCATCGCAAAAGATAGAGCAAAAATCTTTGTCCACAACTGATAGGCATTTAACCAAGCAGTATCATTAGTACGATGATAACGCTGACGAAAAAAAACCACTACCCATGCTAAAGCAATGTTAATGGTTGGAAATAAAATATGTAAACTGACGTTCAGTGCGAATTGAATACGACTGAGCAATAGTGGGTCATCTATCATACGAATCGTCTCTGATTGATAAATTTTAGATACCTAAGAAAACCCCATCTCGCATGATGATAACAATAAAGATGATACAATCAAGAGAAGTCCGTTTGGATGGCTAGATGAAATCTTATTCATTAGCTGTCTTAGAACATTTTAACCATTGTATATCACTAAAAATTATTTTCAAGGCTATTTCATAAAAAACTAATATTTTTTTAGATGATATTTTTACATATTAATTATTAATATTATTGATATAAAATCATTCCCATTGATTAGGGCATCCTGACATTTCGTATTTGCAATTAAAAATGAGAAAAATCGCAGATTTTCAAGGAAAATTGTGCAGTTGATATTGAAATATCAACAAGCAATTTGACGATGAAAATCAAGATTTAGCCATTTTTAATGCAAAA
>JBHACK010000175.1:0-3036 GCA_041854545.1 Acinetobacter sp.
ATTAATTTTTGCGTAATAACAGATTTACCATATTCTTTTAATTTCTTTGCCAAAAAACCAGTAACATAGGTTTTACCAATATTCGTATCAATCCCTGTAATAAAATAAATAGGCTGATTCATTAATTCAAATTGAAATACTAAATTACTCATTTTAAACTCGCTTTTTTGCAATAATATATACTGTATCATAGGTTAATGGATAAACAGGCACACCTTCTTTTAATAGACTCATTGCATGATAATCCTGATAAAATTGCTGTAACCGTTGTTTTGACCATTTAAATGAAGATGTCGTTGCGGTTACGCCTGTATATTTTAAATGTTTTAGCACATCATAAGCAGAATTAAAATAAAGCTCATATTGCTGTTGTTGTGCAAACTCAATCGAAAATCCTGCATGAGCAACACAATCTAATAATTCATCATATGAATAATAAATTAAACCTTGCCCCGTTAATTGTTTTATTTGCTTTAAATTTTCTGTTAAAAAACTCGAAAACACGAAATATCCAGCTTGATTTAAGCCACAATAAAGTTTTTTTAATAATTCATCTAAAGGATAAATCCATTGTAAAGTTGAACTGGAAATAATTAAATCTAAAGTTGAATTTAAAAAACTTAAATCAAGCTGTTGAATATCCCCAATATGATAATGTACTTTAGCAGTAGATGAGCCTAAACTCATCTTTCTAACATCATCATATAAATCATTTAAATATAGCTGTTCAATATATGGATATGCTATTATGAGTTGTTGCGTTAAATTTCCTACACCACAGCCAATTTCTAATACACGTTTAGGATTTAAATGATAATTCCCAAGTGTATAAATTAATTGTTTTACCATAATATGTTGCACCGTCGCATAATCATCATAAGATGAATGTGCTTGGGCAAAGCGTTGGCGAATTTTATCAACATCTAATATCATCATGATTCCATTTTTGTTAAATGTTGTGCTAATGTATATTTTAAATCATCAAATTCATCTCTTAAAATCTCACTATTTAAACAAATGCGTAATCGTGCTTGCCCTTGTGGTACAGTTGGCGGACGCACCGCCATAATATAAAACCCTGCTTGTTGTAAATATTCCGCTGATGTTAAACTACGTTGATTATCCCCTAAAATAATCGGGATAATTTGACTATGTGATGGGCAATAAAACCCAAGCTGTTGGACATATTGGATTAATTCTTGATAATAATTTGCTAGCCGTTGGCGTTTATCCTGCATATCAACCAATTTATTTAAAATAAATTTTGTCCACGCAATAGATATTGGCGGTAATGCTGTACTAAAAATTAAGGGACGCATAAAATTAATTAAATATTGTTTAATCACTTCATGGCAAATTAAATATCCACCAACACTTGCACCTGCTTTGCCAAATGTACCGACTAAAAAGTCAATGTCATGAATGACATTAAATTGTTCAGCACAGCCTAAACCATGTGCCCCCATTACACCAAACGCATGGGCTTCATCGACATATAATAAAACTTTTGAATAACGTTGTTTTAATTGAACTAAAGCCGTTAAATCTGTTATATCACCGTCCATACTAAAAATGCTTTCGGTCATAATAATAATTTTATTATAATCTGGATTTTCTTGATATTGTTGTATCAGCCGTTCTAATTGCGTAAAATCTTGGTGCAAATATCGTTTAAATTTCACACCTGATAATCGAATCCCATCAATCATACTGGCGTGTACCCATTTATCTGCAAGAATCATGGTTTTATCATCACATAATGCAGGTAATATACCAATATTCATATGATAACCACTATTAAATAATAATGCTGAACGATTTAGAAATAATGTTGATAAATCATCTTCTAAATGTTGATAAATTTCAAAATTTCCTGTTAATAATCGTGATGATGATGATGAAAATAAATAATTTGATGCTTTATGTTCTAAAAATTCTTGTCTTAACGCTGTATCAATCGCAAGACCTAAATAATCATTACTGGCTAAATTTAGCATTTTTTTATTTATCTTTGGATGATGAATATAACGTCCATCATGTTGAATTACATAAAATTGGCGAACATTATTTTTTTGTTTTAATTGTTCTAATTGGAACGCATAATCATCTAAAATCTGTTGATTCATCTTTTAATTTTCCTGATAACTTAAAATTAATTCTATGACTTGTTGAATTAAATGGTTTAATTCATCATCATGAATAATAAATGGGGGCATTAAATAAACTAATTTTCCAAAAGGGCGAATCCAAATACCACGGCGGACACATTCTTGCTGAATTTGTGTCATATCCACCGCAAAATTGAGTTCAATCACAGCTATTGCACCTAAAGTGCGTACATCTTGTACATAAGGCAGTGTTTTTAATTGGTTAAATTTTTGAAATTGTTGATAAATATTTTTTACTTGTTGTTGCCAATCATCATTGAGTAACAGCTCAATGCTTTTATTTGCCACCGCACACGCCAAAGGATTTGCCATAAATGTAGGGCCATGCATAAATACGCCAGCTTCCCCTTGGCTCACACCTTGAGCAACATCAGACGTTGCTAACACCGCAGACAAGGTCATATAACCGCCAGTAAGTGCTTTGCCAATACACATTATATCAGGTTGTACTTGAGCATATTGCCATGCAAACAGTTTTCCTGTGCGTCCAAACCCTGTCGCAATTTCATCAAAAATCAATAGGATATCATATTTATCGCACAGTTGGCGTAATTGGCGTAAGTATTCAGGGTGATAAAAACGCATTCCCCCTGCTCCTTGCACAATCGGTTCAATAATAAAACCTGCAATGTGTTGGTGATGTTCCGCAAATAGCTGTTTGATGGCGTTCATTTCATCATCACACCATGTGCCATCAAACGGAATGGTTGGGGCTGGAACAAAAAAACGTTGGGGCAAACTTGTGCCAAAAATTTGGTGCATTCCTGTTACAGGGTCGCAAACCGACATCGCATTCCATGTATCGCCATGATAGCCTGAACGTGTGGTTGCAAAGTTTGTTTTTTGCAGGTTGCCTTGTGCGGTAAAA
>JBHACK010000176.1:0-14637 GCA_041854545.1 Acinetobacter sp.
AAATCAATCACCCCAATTGCTTGTTGAGTAAAAGGGTCAATAATAGGCGTTGCATAACACACCCAATTTTCGAGCGATGGCATAAAATGCTCATTTGAAAACACACTACTGGATTGCCCTGTTTTTAAAGATAATGCCAACGCATTAGTACCCACATATTCTTCCGACCATTGTCCCCCTGCAATAAAATGCACTTTTTCGGCTTCTGCCTGCATATGCTGACTGGCTTTTGACCAAATAATCGTTGTATTCATATCCGCAACCGCCATTGCCATAGACGACTGCAACGCAATATGACTTAATTCATCTTGACATGAAGATAAAGCATGATGCAAAACACTTGGAGAAGACGATGAAGAAACTAAAGGAGCGGTTGAACGCTGGGCAGGAATATTGGCATGATGAGAACGTTGCCAAGAACTTAAAATACTTTGTTCAATTTGTTTGGCATGCTGTTCAGATAAACTGCTCATTTGCCGTAATTTTTCAATTTGCTGACGCCGTTGAGCTAAATCATGATGGGCAATCATAAAGCACTCCATGTCTTGTTGATTCACTCAAGCATACTATGAAACGATTAAAAATCCTATGCTGATATGATTAATTAATAAACAAATAAGCAAAAAAATGTATAAATAAAACATAAAAACCTACCTTTTCCCAACCTAGAGTAGCGTATGGTTAAAAACAAGTAAATTATTACTGATTATGGTGAATAGTTATCTATATAACTATTTGAATAATAAATGGAAATTTAAAGGAAGTGTCATATGCGTTATGCTGAACCAAACACCGAAGGCTCAAAAGTTCACTTTAAAGCTCAATACGAAAACTTTATTGGCGGAAAATGGGTTGCACCAGTAAAAGGCGAATATTTTGAAGATATTTCACCTGTAGATGGAAAAGCCTTTGCTAAAGTCCCACGCTCAACAGTAGAAGACATTGAACTTGCACTTGATGCAGCACATCTTGCAAAAGCAAAATGGAATAAATCATCACCAACCGAACGCTCAAATTTATTACTTAAAATTGCTGACCGTTTAGAACAAAACTTAGAACTGCTTGCGGTTGCAGAAACATGGGAAAATGGTAAACCTATCCGTGAAACCTTAGCTGCAGATATTCCATTAGCGATTGACCATTTCCGCTACTTTGCGGGCTGTATCCGTGCTCAAGAAGGCAGTATTGCACAAATTGATGATGATACAGTTGCTTATCATTTTAATGAACCGTTGGGCGTTGTGGGACAAATTATTCCATGGAACTTCCCAATTTTAATGGCAGCATGGAAAATCGCACCAGCTTTAGCAGCAGGAAATTGTATTGTACTTAAACCTGCTGAGCAAACGCCTGTCAGCATTTTAGTCTTAGTTGAATTGATTGCAGACTTATTACCTGATGGTGTGCTAAATGTCGTCAATGGTTATGGCCCAGAAGTTGGTCGCCCATTAGCAACCAATCCACGCATTGCAAAAATCGCCTTTACTGGTTCAACCCAAGTTGGACAGTTGATTATGCAATATGCAACGGAAAATATTATTCCTGTAACCCTTGAGTTAGGCGGAAAATCACCAAACATCTTCTTTGAAGACGTGATGGCAAAAGATGATGAATTTTTAGATAAAGCATTAGAAGGCTTTACCATGTTCGCCCTTAACCAAGGCGAAGTATGTACCTGTCCATCTCGTGCATTAGTGCATGAAAGCATTGCAGATGCTTTCCTAGCCAAAGCGGTTGAGCGTGTAAAACGCATTAAAACAGGACACCCACTCGATACAGAAACCATGATTGGGGCTCAAGCATCACAAGAGCAACAAGATAAGATTCTGGGCTGTATTGCCGTTGGTCGTGAAGAAGGGGCTCAAATCTTAACTGGGGGCGGTGCTCGTCAAGAAGTCGGTGAAGGTTTCTACATTGAACCAACGATTTTTAAAGGTACCAATGATATGCGTATCTTCCAAGAAGAAATTTTTGGGCCTGTATTATCGGTTACCACATTTAAAGATTTTGATGAAGCCATTAAAATCGCCAATGATACCATGTACGGCTTAGGTGCAGGGGTGTGGTCTCGTGATGGCACAACCGCTTACCGTGCAGGGCGTGCGATTGAAGCAGGGCGTGTATGGACAAACTGCTATCACATTTACCCAGCACATGCGGCGTTTGGTGGTTACAAGAAATCAGGCATTGGACGTGAAACGCATAAGATGATGTTAAGTCATTATCAGCAAACCAAAAACTTATTGGTAAGCTATTCACCAAAAGCCTTAGGTTTCTTCTAATCGAATGCTAACAATAAAATCCATCTAAGTTTTTAATTTAGATGGATTTTTTAATTTAAGCTTGACTCCATTTAATGTTACTTAATTCTTCAACCAAAGCCGGACGACGATGTGGTGATTTTTGATAGTGTTGAATCCATTGATTGATTTGCGTTTGTACAATGGTTTGTAATAAAGGATAAGTTGCCACAAAAGATTGAATATCTACCGCAAATTGGCGATAGGCTTTACGTTCACTTAGTGTGATAATTTTATCTTGTAAAAGTTTTAAGAATATTTGACCGAACCAATCATTTTTATGCTTGGTTAAAATAAGACCATATTTTTCTAATAATGTAATTGAAGGATAGCATTGTATTAACTCAATTAATTCTTGTTCTTGCTGTTCAAGCATATAGAATTGTGCTAACTGATAGATGATATGTGATGAATTGTTGATTGATTTAGAAATACCCTGTTTGAGTTGTTTCTGATATTTCTGTCGGACAAGGAGCCAAGAGTCTTGGTCAAAGGTATTTTTCCAATGCTTAAAATAAAACTCATTAATGTCAGTATGATGATAAAAAGCTAAATTTTGAGCAGTGCTTCGTATTAACTCAACCTTTTGAGCTTTTTGAGCGAGTTCAAATAATTTGCATTGCCATTGATAAATAATACCATGGTAATGTTGTTGTTTTGCCAGTTGAATACCATCTTCAATTAATTTGATTGCAAATGTAATATCTTGATGTTTTAACGCATATTCAATCAGACGTTCTCGGATTTTAGGTAAATGACTATATTGGTTGAGCAGTTGTAATAATTGATTTGTTTCATTCAAATAGGCAAGAACGTTGCTTTTAAATAAGATTGCTTTTTCAAATTCATAGGGCGTATCTTTGAATTGTGTTAAAATATTATCTAAACTATTTAAGGCATTATCTGGCGATATACTCAATAAAATGTCAAATTGAAAACGAACAAGCAATAACATTGTAGATGCATTTGCATGACACAAATGAATATCAAATAGATTTTCTAAACGCTCTAATATGACTTGGACATATTCTGTATTTTTAATCGAGTATTTTTGAATAGTATCCCAATCTAAATGATATGCTTGTTCTTGAAAAATGATTTCACCTAACAGTGAACAACCTGTTTGAATGCTTTCGGTCAATTCTTCTGAATAAAATTCATTAAAATGTTCAAAACATTGTTCTGCCCAATGAAATATAATTTCAATAATATACTGTGGTTGATGTTTAAACTCTTGACATAATTCATTAAATTGTTTGACTTCTTCATCAAAATACCACTCATCATAATAATAGTCGTCATCAAGAGTAATACTGATTTTTTCATCTAAAATATCATGAATACGTTGATGGAGAAGAGTGCATATTTGTTTATCCTTCATTTCAGAAGATTGGTTTTGGGAGCAGGTGTTTGGAATGATATGATGTTGATTAAACCATAATTGCCATTCATCAAATATAAAACTTTGTTTTTTAGATAATGCGATAATAAAATCATAAAGTGTTTCTTTAGAACTTGTTTGTAATTGTTGATGAATGGTTTTTATGCGTTCATCTTGCTCATTATAAATGACTTCAATCTCTCGTCCCATATTTTGCAGTTGATATAATACCGCAACCATATGTTTACAATAGTCCCAATATTCACAAGTACATTGCATATCTTCAATATAATAATCATCAGAACCTTTTGGACGTAGCTCAATGCTGACACGATAGGAATGACTGCCTTGTACACGAGCTGTCCAGTGATAACCTTCACTATTTTTAAGCTGTTTGACTAAGCCTTGATGATAGTAATTGCGACCACGTTGCAGAATTTGAGACTCAAATAAGGTATTAAATCGTGATAATGTTGCAGTCATAATAAGGATTTATAAAAGAGATGATTTAGGATTATAGAGAATTTTTGAAAAAATCAAAATACTATTGCTCTTTTTTTTGAAATAATAGTGATTTGTACTAACCCAAATACTCAAGTGTATGGTTTAATGAATGCTCTTAAACCTGTTGAAATGGCAAATCAAGAGTACAAAATACACACTTGACTATGCCAAACAACAAGGTACAGCGATTAAGCGTATAAATGCGGATAAGTATCAGCAAGGGTATGCAGTTGAGCAATCCACAGTTTACCTAATTCAGGTTCGGTCATGGCAACCCAAGACGCATAACCGATATATGTATTGATTGATTCACCTTTATGCAAGGATTTACCATGCTGTAAATTATGAATCACGGCACGGATTTTACGTTTAATCTCTCGTGGTACACGTGGCGTGCCTTGTCCATTGACCACAAGACCTGTAACGCTTTGGCAATTACTTTGGCGAATGATTTTGGTTTTTTTATGATGTAGCTGAAAACCTTCTTCTTGCAAAATTTTGCTGATAGAGCCGAGTAATTGAGCAATGAGAGCGGACTCATCATCAGATGGTTTGCTAGCGTTGGCTTGGCTAAAGGTTAAATCATCAGCATAACGGCTATAACGTAAGCCTAATTTTTCTGCTAAACCTGTCAATCTTCGGTCAAGGTTTAGGCAAATAATATTGGTGAGTGCAGGGCTGGTAGGAGCTCCTTGTGGTAAGCACCGTTCACCTAATGCCACATAACAGGTTTTACCTTGATGGTTTAAGGTTTGGCGTGGTGATTCTGTACATAGCAATGCCAACAATGTGGCAATCGGTTGGCTATAACCTGCATGACGGAATACGCCTTTTACACGTCGCCAATGAATAGATGGGAAAAAATCTTGAATATCCAGTTTGATAATAAAACGGCTATCGGTATGTTGTTCAGCATTGGTTGCAATCGATTTGCCACGAACAAAGCCATGAGCCGAGCCATGAATCATCAAAGGATTTAAGATGTTATCTAAAATTTTACGTTGAGTTTGTTTAAGTTTGCTATGTGGAGCCCAAATTTGGCGTTCACCACCTGTTTTTTTGGCAATGGTAAATTGGGTATAAGGTAGCCATGTTGCTACATCTCGCTGAAAGCTATACATTTTCAGTTCTTTCATGCTTAACTCAAAATAACGGGCAACATCTTGAGCCTGTTTAAACGTTGGTAATTGATTTTCAACTAAACGTTTACTGGCATCTTTAACGTCCCATTTATCTTCACTGGTATCATCTGTCCAATAAATACCATCGCCTAAATACACCACATGATTGGCTTTGTAGGCTTGCCAAGTCTCTTTTTGTAGCTGACGTTTGGCTTTAGCTTCTTCTTTTAAGGCTTTTTTATAGCGTTCTAATTCGCTTTTGCTCATTCGGTCGGTATTTTTGCGTGCGACCAAAAAGCCTTTTTCGTTCAGTTGTTGTTGCACATATTGATAACGTCCGCCTGCGTGTTCAATCGCTTGCCATTGCTGTTCTAGGCTTTGCTGTTGTTTTGACATGATTAAATTCCTTGATTTTCCAAAAAGCCACGGGCTTGCAATGTTTCAATCTGTTGTAAATAAGCGTGATGTGCGTGTTCTGGCGTATTAAATAAAATCTGTTGTCGTCCAGCTTGCTTGCCCCCTGTCCGTTCAATGATGATTTTTTTATCATTGAGTGTCAGTTGGACAAATTGTTGTGTATGAATTTGTTGCGATGTTTCAAGGCGTTTACTAAATAATCGGCTTTGTTGATAACGTAAGGTCTTGTCTTTATTACAATCATATTGAGCATAAACCAAACGTAAAGCAATTAAATGGCTACATACCCCTTGCGTTAAACGATGTTGTAAAAATTGCGGACAACTACATTCAGCACGGCTCACCATGCCTTCTTCATTTAACTGTAATTGGCTGTGATAACTACGGCGGTCTTCGCTAACAGTAATATCAGCGGATAACTGCACGCCTTGCGTTGGAATCACTTGAACCGTAAATTTGCTGATGGCATTAGGACGTGTGCTTAAATCATAAGCGTGTTTTTCTGCAAGATTATGATAAGTTAAACGGGCAATATCCAAAGGCGTTTCAGTTAATGGTCGATAATAATAACGACCTGTAGCAATTTCATAACGAATCATGCCCGCTTGAGCCAACTGTAGCAACATACTACGCAATTCGGTTGGTTTAAATTTAGTTAATTTTTTAAGCGGTTCAAATTCGATAGGCGTTTGCTGTAACTGCTCAAGAATATCATTCACTTGTTGATTTTGCTCATCACCTGTTGGGCGTTTTGGTAATAATAAATCGAAGTTTAATGCCTGCGACCAGTTTGCTTGGCTAAAACCTGTCATGGCTAAAGTCAGCGTAAAACCTTGACCAGATAATGTCCAATAACTTGGCATACCTTGACCCAGCAAAGTTACATTTACTTTTTGACAATGTGGCAAGATTTTTTTCAATAATGCCAAACGTCTGCGACCCCATAACCGCACTAATTTTGCAGATGAACCTTGATACACTTGAGCGGTACTTTTAATACTAATATCAAACGGTTCTAAAGTTAAAACAGGCATTTTTTGTGGAACAAGTTCAATCAACAAGCCCCGTTTTTTGCCTTTAATATCAGCGTGCATACGCAATTCAAACAAGACGTTATACAATGCGACAGGATCAAGCTCAAAACTATCTTGACTGATTTGCATTGCTGATTGTACTTGTAATAAGCCACGAATCCATGACGTTGGCACTTGAATGCGTTTTTCAATAATCTGTTGTTGCTCATCTAAAACAGGGTGTTGTACCTGTAAATCGACAGCTTGTTGACCGATATTGAGCTGTGTCGTGCGGTAGCTACGGATTTGTTCAATGCCTTGTACTAAGGCTTGACTAAAATCAATGTGGGTTGTGCCATAATTGATGTCGCCTATTTGCTCAAATAAGTCATGGTCAAAGGTTAATTGAGCATAACAGCCTTCATCACGGCTAAATACTTCAAAACTTACCCCATGTTGATGTACATTGACAATCGGGTCAAGAATGCAATAGGCAAGCGGGTCATTGGCAAATAACCAATCAAAATATTGACGTTGAGCATTAAACAAATTTTGATTTGGCGATGAACGTCGCATTTGCATAAACGCCGTGTATGCGGTACGGTCTTTAGGGATATAGCGATAATCGCTACTCACCACATCAAATAAGGCAAGTAGCCCATCACGGAATACTAAGGGCTGTTTTACCGTTGCCGAAAATGCAACTTGATGGCGATTGAGCTGTGCACATAATGCCACTTGGTTTTGTGTATCTGTGGCGTGGACTTGACTGATATTGGCATAATCAAGTTGCATGGCAAGGCTGTTTTGTTCGCCTTGCTCGATTGTTGTCGTTTGTTCGGTTGTTGTCATCGTTTTAATTCCTATGCGATATTGCTATCCTAAACCTTAACGGTTTGACGTTTTTGCTGTTGGCGTTGATAACGTCTCAAGGCTTTAAAGGCACTACGTTGAATATCACTATCTGGGTCATGTTGCTGTAACTGTTGTAATAACTGGGCAACATCGGCACAATGGACTAACTGCCCAAGGGCTTCAATGGCACTAATACGGCTTGCTTCATCACGTTGAGCATCACTTGCCCATGCAAATAAGGCTTGCGTATCGCTGGTTTTCACCCATGTCAACAGTTGAGCCGTTGGGCTTAAAATTTCAGTCGATACGGTTGCTTTGGCATGGCTTAACAGTTGTTCAGCAAGTTGTTGCAATTCAGCGGTTGCCCAATGTGGAGTTGTGGCAATGACATTAACCCATTCTTTAGCTAAAGGTTGTTCAGCTTGACGAGCCAACAACGCCAACAATGCTTGTTTTAAATCAACATGGACACATTCAGCAATTGATGTAAAGGCATGATAAACCAGCGTTTGGGTTTGAGCTTGTAGCCATGTGATTAACTCAAGGACAGGCTGTTGCTTGCCTAAGCCAATGCTTGCCAAGATTTTGGCTATCGTGCCTGTATTGGCTTTATCATCACTATAACGCACCAGTAACCACACTAATGGCGATAAAATGCTTTCAATCCGCTGTTGCTGTTGTAGCCACATCTCATTTTGAGCCAGCGTTGGTTTATCGCTAAGTTGTTGTAATTGCTGTTGCTGACGTTGTTGAGTATGGGCAAACAGATGCCATAACTGTTGCTCAATCTCCGCTGACCAATGTTTTGGATGACGATTTAAATATTGCACTACAATGCTATGTTTTAAATCTTGCTCCACAATGCCACAGTGTTGTGATTGAGCAAATAATCCCATGATGTCATCAATGCTTAATTCACGTTCAAAAATAGCTTGTGTGAGCAGATAAAAGACCACGTTAGCATCTGATTCAGACTCATCACGCTGTGCCAAGAATGATGAATAATCAGTAACAAAGCGAATCAACTCATCAACAGGAGCATATTGGGTAACACGCTTAAGGCTTAATTGTTCATAAGCGAGTGGGAAATCACTTTTTAACACCGCCCAATCATAGGTATAGACTTGAGTTTTTTCATTACCAAAGACAAATTGGGCAATGTTTAATGTGCTATTAAAGGCATCTTCATCAATATCTTGTTGTTGTAAAATGTCTAATAACAATGCTCGAGTTGCAGGATTATCTTGATGTTTTAACACATGAATGGCGTGTAATTGTCCTTCATAGAAAATGCTTGGGTTTTCAGCCAGAGAATGTCGAATATAATCATAAATCGCTTGCCAGCTGTCATTAGTATTAAGCCAGCGTAAAGCATTGATATAGTGCTTAATCGCAGAATTCCACTCAAAGGCATTGTTGAGATAATCAGTAATGAGTGTAAGAATACGTTGCTCTTGGTCATGTTCTGCCAAGTGAGCAATCGCTTCACACGCCACATCTGCTAAATAATGTTCGCTATCTTCCGCTAATTTGATAAGTTTTTCAAAGGATTGTAATTCAGCAAGTTTGCCTAAGGCTAATACTGCACGGCGACGTAAATCACCATTTGCATGATAGTCAATGGTTGCCATTAAAATGCTAAAGCCATCTTTGTTGCCCACTTCTGCCAACCCTTCAGCACCGTAGAATTGAATATCAGGGTCTTTCAGCGTTAAGGCTTTTTTCAGTCCTTTTAAATCGCCTTGACGATATTTGACACGATATGCCATCGCTGTAACCACATGGACGGCATACTGTTGCGGTAGTTGTAATAGTGAGCGGTATAAAAACTCATCAATTTGAGTATTGAGTGATGGTTCATCAATCCATGCTAAATCAACGCACAAATTAGCAAGCGTGCCATATTCGGTTAATTGTAAACATTGCTCACTTAATTGTAGTAATAGAGCAGGATGGCGTGGGAATTGACGTTCAAGCCAGCGTTTATCTGATGATTCATTTTCATAATCTTCAATGACTTGGTCAAAACCGCTGATGATGGTTAAGGTTGAAATCAGTTTATTTTTTTGTGATGGTACGTACTGTTGATGATTTGCCAAGCGTTGCAACAAGGTTGGAGCAAGGCGAATAGAACGAGTATTTGCCAAGATATCATAAATATCGTTGATGTCTTGTTTACGTTCTGGACTGTCTAATAAGGTCAATAAATGACCTGCTTGCTCATCTAATTCAGCGGTTGCAGTGTGGGTGCTAAATTGTTCACTCAATAACGCCAAACACGATTGTTGTTCATGTTTGGTTTGAGCCGATGTCCACAGTTGAATGCCTTGTTGTATCAGTTGAGCATTCAACGGTTTTTTCGCACGTTGGTCTAAGGTCAATAATTGCTGTAAGGCTTGTCGTTGAATTGACCATTCATCATTGAGTAAGGCTTGATTTAACAATGTTACTTTGTCATCTGTCAGATGATTTTGCCATTCATTTAAAACCAATTTACGCAACTGCACATTATAGGCAGACAATGCCAACTCACTAGCAGGATAAACGCCTAAACGTTTGACTAATTGGCGATAGGCTTGAACGCTTAAAAATTCACTAGATGATGTTGCAACAAGTGATTGTAATTGCTGAACGGCTTGCTCTTCTGATAGGGTTTTAAGCCAAGTCGTTAAGCCCAATTCTGCCATATCGGACATTGGCGAATTCATGGCACTTTCGCCCAATTTGACAGGGTCAAGCTGTAATTTTTCTAAAGTTTGCCATGCTTGATGGCGAACCTGATAGAAGGATTCATTTAACAATGGCAATAGGGTACGCTGTACACTATCTGTCCATTGTGGATTAGCTTGGGCAAATTGATGTAATTGCGTTATCGCAGACAAGGCAACATCTTGAGCATAATAATCCGCTTGACGAATCAAGCCAAGCCATACGCCAAATGCGGTTGCTTGCCATGTTTGAATCTGCGATATTTCAACTTTTTTCGCTTTAGTTGCGGTTTTTAATGTGGTCGCTTCAGCAGATAGGGTGTGCCATAACAGTTGCCATTGCTCAAAACTATTATGCGTGGCAATTTGATGTAATACTGTGATGGCTTTTGCTTTGGTTTTTGCCGAACCAAACAGCAAAATGCTTGCCAGTTGCTGTAAAGTTTGGCTATCTAATGCCCATAATTTTTCAGTTTTTGGACGATTAGGCGTACGAGCCAAATTGATGGCGTGATTGAGAGTTTCTGCCAAATACGTCCACATCTGTTCGCTGTCGTGGTAACGAGCGATGAGTCCTGCCCCTAAAACGGCTAAGTGTGGTGGCACAAAGGTCAGCGATTCAATTAAACGAGTTGGCTGTTCTGGGTTGAGTAAGGCATCATAACAAAGTAATAAGCTGTATAAATTATAAGCTCTCTTCTGTTCGTGAAACATTGGTTGTAATGCTAAGGCATTTTCAATACCTAAACCATGACAAGCCTGCAACCATTGCACTCGTGGGAGCGTTGAGCTGATTTTTTGCTTTAACAATCCTTCGCCACGTTTATCACCAAAAACTGCCAATGCAAGGCTTGCTCCATTGGCTACATTGGTACGGCTATCTTGTTGCCATTGGGCTAATACGTTTAATTGTTCAGTGCGAATTTGCTCATCTTCATCAATCACATAGAAGAGTTTATCTGCGACTACGCTAAAATCATGATTGACATCATTTAAATAACGTTCAAACCATGTAAAGCCTTGTTCTAAATAGGCTAAACCTGTCAATGCCAATTCAATATTTTGTTTCCATACGGACACATCTTGAGCATGATTTGGAGCGTACAATAATGGTTTTGGCAAACCTTTGGATGCGGGCACATCTTGAGCATGATTTGGAGCAGGAATGGTTAAGAATTTTTCAAAAATCGCTAAACTTTGCTGTTTATCGCTTGCTGTGCCATTTTTAGCAAGTGCTTGAGCGGTGCTTAATTGTACATCATCATACAAGCTATTTAAGCCCAAACGTAACACATCTAAATCTTGAGCCGATGGATTAAATTCTAATGCAAATTTAATCGCATCTAAACGTAATTTGCTCGATTCATCATTAAATAAGACCGCAACCAATGGTAATAATTTGGCAGATTTTTGGCGTTTTAATAGCATTAACGCTGATGTGCGAATATCTATAAATGGACTAGCAAAAGCAAGTTCTAATAAAATCGCCGTGCTAATATATTTCTCATGTAAATCTGCAAATTCAAAGGCTTGATTGCGAATTTCTACGAATGGATTTGCTAAGAATTGAGCCAAACTGGATAAAATAAAGCCATCTTTATCGGTTTCTTTATTTTGATTTTTTTGTACAATGGCTCGCCATTCGGTCAATGCCAGTTGGTGTACATCTAGCGATTGACTTTGGCACAATAATGCAATGACTTGGCTTGGATTGTGTTGTAAGACACGATTCATCAACACTTTCACCACTTCTTGACGCACCGACTCAAATGGATTGTTTAAGGCGTGCGTTAAAATGGCAATGGTTTCTTCGCTTAATTGCTCATCTTGATTGGCTTGGGTTAATAAAATCGCCAAAGCGGATTGATGAATATCTTGTTCACGGCTCTCAAAACCTGCACTGACCCATTGTAATGTGTTGTCTGCCAAGCGACCAAACGATTGCATAGCGATTTGACGTACTTGAGCATTTTTATCATTGAGTAACACCGTAAGCAATAATTTACCATCAGGCAAGCCTAATTCGCCAATGGCTTTGGCAATTCCCAAACGGATAGACACTTCATCGGTATGTAATAACTGCATCAATACGCCTAAAGCACGTTCATCTTTGAGTAAGGCTAAGGCATAGGCACTACGGAAACTGATGTCTGCTGATGAGTTGGCTAAACCTTGTAATAATGGCTCAAGTTCAGCATTGCTTAAGGTTTCTGTTTTGTTTTTCTTCGATTTTTTAGCAGGTTTGTTAAATTGAGCGACTTGTCCAGCAAGGTCAAGTGTCGATTCAGATTCAGGCAAAAACTCTAAATTAATATCAGATGTTTTGCTGGTTTTACTTGCCGATTTTGCTGATGATTGACGAGATTCATCATCAAACAACAACACGAAATCATCAAAATTTTGTAAAATGCGAGTAAATTGAGCATCGTGCTGTTTTAAGGCTTGAGCCAAAGTCGGTTGCGTTAAGATATTGATATAAAACGCAGTTTGGCGTAAGACATCATCACTTTCTGCCTGTAACAACATGATTTTCCGTTTGACTTCTAACAGGTGCAACAAACCACGTTGATAGAGACGAATTAAGCCCGCCTGACGGATATCATTAAAATTAGATTCTAATGCCAATAAATCCGCTTTTGGGTCGTGTTCTGCAAATAATTGCTCAAGTTGTACAAGGGCGTGTTTGCGTACGAGTGGCAAACGGTACTTTAATGTTTCTTGTAAGATTTTAATAATAGAAGGTTTTTTATCCGCTTGTTGTTGAGCCAAAGTCCCATACGCTTTGACTGCCAACACATTCATATCTTCAAAACTGCTGTTTAAGGCAGTGTGGATATATGCGGTACTGTTGGTTAATTTTCCATCTTTTGCCAGTTGGGTGAAACGTTCAAATACTAATTTACGCACGTTTTCCACTTGGCTTTCTTGTAATAATTTTTCTAATTGACCAAATTTTTGCGTATGTTCGGCAAACCATTGGGCAAGCTGTTCATGACGATACGCATATTTGACATTTCGTTCAGTTAAAAACTTAAACACTAAAGATAAAGTTTGAGTGTCTTGCTGTTGCTGAAGGAGAGCAAAACTGTCTTTAAATACATCATCATCGGTGTGCGTTAAACCATCAGCAAGGCGTTGATAACCATCTTTAATGGTTAAAATAACGCTTTGTAATTTCCCTTCATCATCAAGTGGAATAATGCGTAAACTTTGGTCTGTACCAACCACAAGTAGGCTGGCTTGTCCGTGATAAGTGATAGGCTGTAAAGCATAAATTTTTACTAAATCATCTTTACAAGTGTTCGGCTGACCTTTGTCAAATTGCCATGATTTTACGCTTTTATCGTCCGAGCCTGTGTATAAACGTTGCTCGGTAATGCACATGGTACGCACCATGTCGCTGTGTTGGCTGTTTTTGGCACGGTCAATGGCGTGTAATGTGCCGTGTGCATGAGTGCGATAAAGTTGCTTGTCTGAACCTGCTGAAAAAAATTGATGTCCTTGTGGTTCAAAACAAATAGCAGTTACTTCCCCTTGATGTAATGGCTCACGACTGCTTAAACTTACGCCATTTTCTAAGACTTGATAACTGTTCACCTGTCCTGATTTTTCACCAATAACTAACCATGCTCCATCAGCAGAAACAGATAAACAGCTAGCAGGTTCATCAAAATGTACGGTTGTAATAATGTTATGTACTTGATGTTTTTGATAAGACAATAACACTAAATCATGTGGATATAAAATCGCAATTTTATCGGCAAATGCGGTCATCGCAATGGCAAATGGCGGTTTTTTTGGAGCAGGGGTTAATGCCGATAAAACATTCACTTGCTCAAATGCCTTGATTTTTTTGACGTGCCAATCGGTTTGATACAAGATGCCATCATCAGCAATCAGTAACACACTGCTATCGGTTAATGCACAAAGATTTTGCATTACCACAGGTAGGGCGTGGGTGCTGAGTGTTGGCTGTTCATTACTGCTATCCAAGCGGTAAAGTGTTGGAGCAATACCAACATCTTGACGAGCAATCCAAAGCGTGGTCGTTCCTTGACTAATACAAGCGTTTATTTCTCCCCAGTAGGGTAAAGTCATGTTTTTCATCTTTTTTATCTCTAATATCAGTTAAAGCGTTGGATAACGTTGCTCAATTTGTGTAACAGCGACTAAACAGGCGTTACGTTCCATTTTCCCAGATGAGTGGGTAAATTGTTTTAGCACAGGTAAGACAATGCGTGCAAATTCATCATCTTGTAAGGCAACATCTCGGAAAGTTTCAATTAATGCAAGTTTTGCACGGCTTGCCGAGATTTGCTGAATGGTTTTTGGGGTATG
>JBHACK010000177.1:0-5613 GCA_041854545.1 Acinetobacter sp.
AAAACTTGGTGAATTAATCGCATACCTGTCAGCAATTCATTCATATAAATATCTGGATGTAATCGTTGTTCATTAAACCCCAAACTTTCCGCTTCTGCTTCAAAGCCTAGTTCATCATGAGAACGTTGTATTAAGTGTATCAGTTCTGCTTTTAAAGGAATATTCGCTTTAAAGGCAATGAGTTTAATCGTATTAATCCAAGTTTGATAATCTTGCTCAACCTGAAGACGAAATAAATGGAATGTTTCCAAAGATTTTAATTCTGTATCTGCCTTAATCATTGCCAAACTTATTAATTCTCCTTCAATATTTTCAATCGTATCACACCATTCATCAGAATTATCTAATGAAATTTCATTATCTAAATCAGCAATATATGCTTGATAAAAACCATAAATATCCGTATATGCTCGCAATATTTCATAAATCATACTACAAAATGGATGATTTAGAATTTCTTCATATATTTCTTCATTTTCCATTTCATCATCATATAAGCTATCAAATAGCGTTGGATACTCTGATGGCATGGTATAATTTAATTCTGAAAGATTTTGAATAAGTACGGGGATTAACCACTCTATTTCATCAATTAAAGGGGTAATCTCAAAACCAGATTCAGCTTCATCATGCGCAAATTGTGCTAAATATGTAATTAAATTTGTCCACTTTTGAGCATTTTCAATAGAACCAAATGCCCAAATCACCTGCGGTTCTAACTCACCAATTTCAAGTAATGAACGAATTTTCTCTTGCATTTCAAAAGACATATACTCTCCTTTTTTCCATTTAGTAATTTGTGTTGGAGATACAGAGAGTTTATTTGCAAGCTCTTTTTGTGAACAAGATAATGTTTGCATAGCAAATTTAATGAGTTCTGATGACATAAAATACCTTAATTTAGTAAATTAAAAAATATTTTACTAAATTTAGCGTAAATAAACTAAAAAAGCAAGGGGTTTATCCAAATTAGAGTACTATATGTTTCATAATAAGAATAAATTTAACATAAGTTTGGTATAATTTTAATGATAACTAATTAATTTTATTATAAATAAAATTTATCATTGGTTAAGTTCAGGCACAAAACCCAACTCGTTCAAAATATTATTAAATTCGTTGGTTTTTTCTATCGCTCAACCTACCCGCCTAATTTAAGAACCTGTATTCACAACATTACGCTGTAAAATTTTGTTTGACATTAAAGAACTAAAGTTTGCTTTTGTATGAAAAATAGCTAAATCTTGCTTTTCTTCGTCAAAAACTTAGCCGATAGAATCACTATCAGCTTGCGTTTTTTCCTTGAAAAGTTGGCGATTTATCTCATTTTTCATTGCAAAAACGTTATTAATACAGGTTCTAAGGTTAAAATTGGAATAAATATGATATTTTAGACCGAAATCACAGTATTTAGTGTTGTTTTATCATGATTGAGTGTGGGATAAATACCCCAATTCTCCTAATGCCTGTTTAATAATGGTAAAACTAGCACTTAACGCCAAACTTGCCAAAATAAATGCCACGATTAAATCAGGATATTTTGAGCTGGTAAAATATACGGCAATGCCTGCCCCAATCACCGCCACATTGCCAATCGCATCATTACGAGAGCACAGCCAAACGCTTTTCATATTACTATCGCCATCACGAAAATGATACAACACCCAAAGTGCTGATAAATTCGCCAACAAAGCAAGTACACCGACAATACTCATTTCGCTGTGGCTTGGAACTTCACCATACCACAGGCGATACAATGTGGTTACTAAGATAAATAAGCCAAATCCGCCCATTGTCGCCCCTTTAAACAAAGACGCTTTGGCACGATAAGATAACGCCATTGGTAGCACAATCAAGCTAATCACATAATTAGCACTATCGCCAAAAAAATCTAAGCTATCAGATAATAAGGACACCGACCCTGAGTTAATCCCTGCCATAATTTCAATGACAAACATCGCCAAATTGAGCCCTAAGGCAATCCATAAGGCTTTTTTATAACGTGGTGATAATTGCTTATGAGATTTATCGTGTGAGCAAGATGTACAAGCCATCATCATTCCCCTATCAAGTCATCATGTGATGAGATATACTATAAACCCTGTAGTTACTACGGAGTCAAGGGGGAAAATGATGTATAAAATTAGCGAACTTGCCAAATTAAGTGGCGTTAATCTTGAGACCATTCGTTATTATGAACGGCTAAAGTTAATCACACCTGCACAGCGAAATACCAATGGTTATCGGGTATTTAGTGAAGTGCAATTAAATGAATTACAGTTTATTAAGGCGTGCCGTACCATTGGTTTTAGTCTTGATGAAACACGTGAACTACTTACTTTGCAAGCCAATCCAAGCAATCCTTGTCAAATCGCTGATACGCTTGCCAAACAGCACCTTGCTCAAATTGACTATCAAATTGAGCAATGTCAAAAAATCAAAGCCTTACTTGAAGGCATTATCAATTGTCATTCTGCTGATATTGACCATTGTCAAATTATTCAAGGAATTAAGGGGGTTGTGTCCCAAAAAGCATCTTCGTTACTGTAATAACATCTAATAACAACTTCATTCATACCGAATTTGTTTTAAAAAACTTTGTGTGCGTGGATGTGTTGATTCTTCAAATAATTGTTTAGGTGTGCCAGCTTCAACGATATATCCCCCTTCCATCAATACAACAACATCTGCCACTTCACGTGCAAAATTAATTTCATGAGTAACCACAACCATTGTCCAACCATCATTTGCCAGTTGTTTCATAATTGCCAAGACATCTTGTACAAGTTCGGGGTCTAATGCAGATGTTGGCTCATCAAATAATAAGAGTTCAGGGCGAATGGCTAAAGCTCGAGCAATACCAATACGTTGTTGCTGACCGCCCGACAACTGATAAGGATATAAATGAGCTTTATCTGCCAAGCCAACTTTAGTCAATAATTGCATTGCTTCTTGTTCGACTTCTTCTTTTACACGTTTTTGGGCAATCATTGGACCCAGCATCAAATTTTGTAATGCTGTTTTGTGTGGGAATAAATTATAGGACTGAAACACCATACCTGATTTTTTATGTAAGGCGTGTAATTCAGCTTTCAAAAGTTTTTTAGAAAAATCAATCTTCAACGAATCATCATCAAAACAAATTTTCCCATTATCAGGAATCTCTAAACCATTTAAGCAACGTAAGAATGTTGTTTTACCTGAACCCGATGGCCCTAAAATCACCACAACTTGTCCTTTCTGAATGGTTAAATCAATGCCTTTTAAAACAGCATTATCCGCAAAAGTTTTATGAATATTGGTTACTTGAATCATATAAATCCTAATTATTTCACTATTTTGCAATATGACGGTCAAATCGATGTTCTAGGCGAGTTTGTGCAACACTCAACAGCAAACAAATCACCCAATAAATCAAAGCAGCTTCAATATAGACCAACATAAACTCATAATTGCGTGCAGTAATAATTTGAGCCTGTTTAAATAACTCTGTTACCAAAACTAATGATGCTAAAGATGTATCTTTCACTAAGCTAATAAAGGTATTAGATAATGGCGGAATTGATACACGAAATGCTTGTGGTAAAATCACATAACGAAACGTTTGCATATAACTTAATCCTACACTGGTTCCCGCTTCCCATTGCCCTTTAGGAATAGATAGAATTGCTGCACGCACAGTTTCAGCCGCATACGCCCCCACATTCAGCGAAAATGCAATAATTGCTGATGGGATAGGGTCTAATTTTAACCCAAGACTAGGTAAACCATAAAAAATAATAAATAATTGCACTAATAATGGCGTACCACGAATGACTGAAATATATAAACCTGCAAGATGATAAACGACATGATGAATCACAGTTGTTCTTGGAATAATACGAATCAATGCGACAGCCAATGCAATGATTAAGCCCAAAAAGAATGATGCGATTGCCAACGGAATCGAATAATAAATTGCCCCTTTAACCATAGGTAAAAATGAAGTAATGACAATCTCAGCTCGAGCTGGCGTCATAAACGGCAATGCTGACAGTAGAGATGAAAGCCATTCAATCAACATAAAAAAACTCCACCCAAGACCGAATATTTCAATCTTGGGCTGTCAATAAAAATAAAGGATGGTAAAATTAAAAATATACCATCAAATGCCAAAAATCAGCCAATATTATTGTGGTTTACTCACATCTTGACCAAAAAATTGCTCACCTAAACGTGCTAAAGTTCCATCTTCTTGAAGTTGCTTTGTTGCTTCATTGATTTTCGCCACAACGGCTTCTTCACCTTTACGCAAAGCAATACCTGAACTTTGTTCATATTCTTTGCCACCTTCTAATTTAATCGCTAACCCATTATCTGGTTTTGCTTTAAAATATTCAAGGACAGCAAGTTTATCATTAATCGTAACATCCGCACGACCTTGTTGTACCAAGGTAATCGCCTGTGCTAAACCTTCAACAGGCTCGAGTGTTGCACCATATTGTTCTGCAATTTTACCAAAATTCACCGTTAAAGATTGTGCCGATTTTTTACCTTTTAAATCATTCCAACTCGCCACCTGCATTTCAGGTTTAGCCACCACAACAGCTGTTGAATATGTATAAGCCATTGTACCATCGTATTTTGCTTTACGCTCATCCGATGCTAAATTGACTTGATTCGCAACCATATCAAAACGACCTGCATCTAAGCCTGATAACATGGCATCCCATTGCGTTTCTTTAAACTCAACTTTTACTTTTAACTTATCGGCAATCGCTCGTGTGACTTCAACATCATAACCCGTTAATTTACCTGAATTATCATGATAACTAAATGGCGGATAAGTACCTTCTGTACCCACAATAATGGTACCACCATTATTGAGACGCTCTAATAAATCACTAGATTGTACTTGTGTTTTTGTAGGCTCATTGCTTGGTGTCGTTTGATTGGCTGGTTTATCTCCACCACACGCAGTCAATACTGCTGTACTTAAAACAACAGGCATAAATGAACGAAAAAGACGCATAATTACTCCACATAAAAAAATCAGCCATCACGGCAATGGCTGTTAATCACGGTTCATTATAATGAATTTTTATGCTATATAAATGATTATTTTTTTAATATTTTAATTACTTTAAAAAAGCTGATAATTTATCCAAAAATTAGCATATCCATATGCCTTACCTTGCTAAAAAATAAGATGATACAATATTCAACTTATATGCAATTATTTTATTAAATTTTAATAACTTATAAAATATATCAAACTCAATCCACCGCATAACGCCTACACAAAATCTCCCCCAACGTATCAAACACCCATTTCACCCGAGCCGATGTTACCGTTTGATACGGACGATAGAGATACAACGCCCATTCGGGCATCGATAATTGCGGAAACAATCGCACCAAACGACCATTTTTAAGATACGGTTCAATCAAATAATCCACTAATTGCGACACCACTCGCCCAGCGAGTGTGGCTTGAATTTCAGCATAAATATCATTGCTCACAAAATGTGGTTGCTTGGGAATAACCATTTGCTCTTCGCCCGTATGAATTCCCCATAATCTGCCTGTGTTTAAATTCACCAAATTACTCATCGGAAACCGTGTAACCAATTC
>JBHACK010000178.1:0-19625 GCA_041854545.1 Acinetobacter sp.
TGATGCAGAAAGTGAAGTAGAGAGTTATCTCAACGCCGTGGGATTAGTCAGTCGTAATGCTGAAGGTCAGTTGCTTTATATTCAATCACACATTCCAACAGCGTTAATCATCAAAACCTGTGATATTGCTCGTTACTATTTATATGATAATGGGGTAACAGAGATTGTGAAACAACGTTATGAGCAAGCGATTACTTGGTTAAAGCTGGTGATGAAAAATCCGACCATGCTGACAGGTGTTCACGGCGATACTGCTCAAAATACACATGGCGGAATTGTAGTAAAACCTAATATTATGCCGAATATATGGCGAGATTAAACATGGTGCAAATTAATGTAACACATGAATTGCCTGAGTTGGTCAATCATCTACAACAATTGGAACAAAAGTTAGATGGTGATTTAACGCCTTTGATGATAAAAATAGGTGGGATTTTAGAAGGCAGTAGCAAACAACGCTTTGATGACAAAAAATCTCCTGATGGTGTTTCATGGAAAAACCTTAAACCAAGTACAATTTCACGAAAAGGCAATCATAATATTTTGATTGATAGTAATAACTTACATAAAGGTATTTTAAATCAAGTTACTGCACATAGTGTTGTTGTTGGTACACCAGAATCTTACGGAAAATATCATCAATTTGGTACAAAATCTATGCCTTCTCGTCAGTTCTTAGGTATTTCTGAGCAAGATAAAGAGGATATATTAGATGAAATTCAAGCCTACATTAATGGAGAAATATAATGTATAGACCATTGTTTCATAATAATATTTTAGCTTGTTATCCTGAAATTTTGAAACGATTAGAACAAGTTGATGGCGTTAAAAAAGTCTTAGAAGCACAAGATTTAGCAAGTATCAGTACAGAACGCAAACAACGCCCACTTGATGGTGCAGTTTATGTCATCTTTGATGGTTTTACACTCAAAAGTAATAACAATGCAAAAAGTGAACAATTACTTGATGTAGGCTTTAGCATTATTTTAACCAAAAGCAATCTCAGTCCACGTCCACAAACAGGTGGGATTGGTGAAACAATCACAGCAATCATGAAATCATTACAGGGATTTCAACCTGTAGATGAACATGGTGAGCCTTTGACTTGTTCACCACTGGTACAAACACAGGCATTGCCAATTCGCTATGAAGACGGCTTTGCTTATTTCCCTATGCGATTCATAACAGAAGTCGCTATTTTTGGAGTTAAATAATATGTCAGCAACAGCAAACTTAGTAGGTAAACGCTTTCAAGGCGATTTATATGCCCGAAAACATGGCACAGATGACCCTTTTCGTCCAATTGGAAACGTAAAAGAATTAAGCACCAAACAAGAAGTCGAAACTGATGAACTCATTGGAACTGGCTTAGATAACTTTGGACAAGCAATTTCAGCAATTGTTACCCCAAAGCCAATTGAAGTCAATATCAAATATAACTCATTTGATAAACATAGTTTCGCCCAAGTGTTAATGGGTGATGCTATCGATTTGCAAACAAAACAAACACCATTTGCTGATTTAGTTGCCAAAGTCAGTAAAACAGGTTGGGTAAAACTTGCTCATACAGACATTGACCCTACTAATTTTGAAATCAAAAATAAAGAAGGGCAAAAGGTTGATAAAACACATTATGAATTAAATGAACGTCTAGGTATGGTACGTTTTACAACTGAAAGTACCGTAACTGAAGGTGATAACTTCACTTATACAGGTAAAACTAAAGGTACTGCTGGCTATCATATTGATGTTGGCTCATTACATGACATTAAGTTAGAAATGTATCTTGATGTTCGTGAACGCTTTAGTGGTAAACGTGGCATTTTAACTATTCCACAAGCCGTATTGGCATCAGAAGGTGATATGAACTGGTTTGGCGATGAATGGCTTGAAGCAGGTATGAATGGTAAATTAGTCAAAGAAGCTGATAAAGCGGTGATGACATATACTGAATTTGATTAATTTAATTATAAACTATAAACAAGGTGATAGCAGACTGCTGGAACAGTCTGCTAACCCTTTGACAGACTAACCCTGTCTCGGCTAAGACCTTGCCTCTCTCGAGAGAATGGCAAGGATAGCATAAAAATCTGCACAAATAAACATGATTTTTTAAAGAGACAAAATATGAACTTTATCCGTTGTCAAAACACAACTTGTCGTAAAAACTTATTAAAAATCGGACATTTTGATGAATTATCTATCAAATGTTCACGTTGCAAAAACATTAACACATTCTCGAACGTCAAGAACGTCCCATCAGAAGACCACGAGTCTCAAACAATTTTAGGAAAAACTCGTGGAAATGCCCAAAATTTA
The DNA here is from genome assembly GCA_041854545.1 of Acinetobacter sp. Taxonomy (GTDB): domain Bacteria; phylum Pseudomonadota; class Gammaproteobacteria; order Pseudomonadales; family Moraxellaceae; genus Acinetobacter. Next base: position 2,320 of record JBHACK010000178.1, read on the forward strand.
TCATCAAGCTCCGCTACCGTTCATTGGTCAAAAGCGTAACTTTATTCAATATTTCCGACAAATTCTGCAACAACACATTGCAGATGATGGTCAAGGCTGGACAATTATTGATGTCTTTGGCGGTAGTGGTCTGTTAGCTCACAACGCCAAACGACTAAAACCAAAAGCAACCGTCATTTACAATGACTTTGATGGCTACAGCGAACGTCTAAAAAATATTGATGACATCAATCGTCTGCGAGAAATTCTAAAACAATTTGTCTCGCATATTGGATATAAAAAACGCATTCCAGACGAAATGAAACCAGCCATCATGAAAATTATCCATGATTTTGATGGCTATATTGATGTTAGAAGCCTTAGTTCATGGTTGTTATTCAGCGGTAAACAAGTGAATACGATTGATGAATTGGCTCAATTAGAAATGTATAACTCAGTCAGACAAAGTCCATACAAGCAAGCTGATGGCTATTTAGACGGCTTAGAGATTATGTGTGAAGACTTTAGAACACTATTAGCAAAGCATATTAATCAAGAAAAAACCTTGTTTTTACTTGACCCACCATATCTTTGTACTCAGCAACGAGCCTATGCCTTAGATAATTATTTTGGTATGACGATGTTCTTGGAACTCATGACAATGGTCAGACCGCCTTATATTTTCTTTAGTAGTACTCGGAGCGAGCTGTTAGATTATATGAATTATGTCCAAAAACATGATGCAAAAATGTGGGAACGTGTAGGCGGATTCAGCAAAATTAGCTTTAGTACTGGAATTAATTGCCATGCTAAGTATGAAGACAATATGTTATATCGATTTGAGTAATATTTATTCTTTTTGATAGTTTGATTTGTTAGCTTTATTTGTGCAGATGTATGCACGAATAAAGCTAACTTTAATTTTTGAATCTGCACAAATAAATCTGATTTTCTGCACAAATTAAAAGCCGTTTATAGGAATCAGATTTAACTAACCATACTAATGAATTAGATACATCTGATGAAACACCAAATACTGCAGACAACCCATTTGCATTATTTGGTAATTAATAATTCATAACTAGCAAATAAAATTTGGTAATCATATTTTTTATTTGCTAGTTTTATTTTACATCTTACATAAGGAACAAATTATGTTACATCCATCAATGTTAGCAGTTGCTTTAGCATTAACATCATTACCACGAACTGAAAAACAACCAAATCCATCTATTCAAGTTGGCAGTACATGGTTATTTAATCTTTTAAATTTACCTGTAACCCCTACTAAAGTAACAGATACTACAGTTACTGTTGATATGCCTTTAGGTGAAAAAGTACATGATAAAGAAACCTTTCTTAAATTCTTTACCTTAATTTCAAACCCAACTGAACAAGTAGTAAAAGAAGAAACATTTGGATTTGCAGATGCTTTAACTGCTTTAGAAGAAGGACAACGTGTAAAACGTAAAGACTGGGAACAAGGTAAATTCTTATTCTTAGTAAAGGGTGATGCAATTACTGATGCTATTGAAGAACGTTATGGTAATCCAAACCATAAAGTGCATAAAGCATCTGATTCTATCTTCTTACATCAAACAGATGGTACGTTATGCCCTTACTTTGCAGTTAATGATGTATTAGCTAAAGACTGGGTATTAGTTTAATTAACTTAACTTTATAGGTGAAAAGCAATGAACACTATGCCAAAGTATATACAGCAATTAGATTATGGTTAGCTACTCTACTCTAATTTGTGTTTCAGCTTAAATTATTATGTAAAACAACCCTAGTTCATACTAGGGTTGTTTTACATATATCAAATAAACTACAACATATTAAAATAATCAATATTTGTACAGATTTATCTACCTGATTTCTATTATTAAAAACTACGTTGACATCGTAGAGGTCTCCAGTTCGAGTCTGGATATGCCTACCATATTTCAAAGACTTACAGAAATGTAAGTCTTTTTTATTGTTTATTTTTTGTCTAAAATCCGTAAAAAATCACAGCATTTACGCCAAAAATTCGCCTAAAATGTTTATGCAACACCAAACAGCACCAAAATTTAGTCTATTTTTTACTCTTGGTGCTGTTTGAACAATGTTATTCTTTTGCAGTTTTCGCTTGTTCACGTTGAGCTTTTCGCATACGGAACCCTTGTTTTTGTTGTTCTGTAGTTTTATCAATACAATGTACACATGAAACATCTTGCTCATAGCTGTCTAATGCCACATCTTCAGGGCTAAGCGACCAACCACAGGCATGACAGCGAATATATTGTCCTTGTTGCATACCGTGTGTTACCGCCACTCGTCCATCAAATACAAAGCATTCGCCTTGCCATAAACTTTGCTCTTCTGGCATTTCTTCAAGGTATTTTAAAATTCCGCCTTTCAGATGATAAACTTCTTTAAAACCTTCTTGTAACAGTAAAGAAGTTGATTTTTCACAACGGATTCCGCCTGTACAAAACATGGCAATTTTTTTGTCTTTATGCTCTGCTAATTCACGTTGCACATAGTCTGGAAATTCACGGAAACTTTCTGTTTTTGGGTCAATTGCCCCTTTAAATGTGCCTGCTTTGTATTCATAATCATTGCGTGTGTCAATGAGAATGACATCATCTTGTGCAATTAATTCATTCCATTGTTGTGGGTCAAGGTAATGTCCAACTAAATCTCGTGGTTTAACTTCTACGCCTAAGGTTACAATTTCTTTTTTTAGTTTGATTTTCATTTTACCAAATGGCTTTTCTTCGCTGATGGATTCTTTATATTCCATACGGTTAAAGCCTTCATTAAGTAAAAATTGGTGTACCGTATCAATCGCATGACGGTCGCCTGCAATCGTTCCATTAATGCCTTCATTGGCAACAATCAACGTTCCACATAAATTTAGCGTTTGTACTAATGCCAATAGGCGTTGTTGTAAATCCGCTGGGTCTAACACTTCTTTAAATTGGTACAGTGCGGCGACTGTCCACGGTTGAGTTGGCTGTTGGACAGGTGCAAGCTGTTGTACAGTCATGGTTTACTCCACATTAATCAATCATAAAAAGCCCTATTGTACTGCTTTTTAAGCTAAGATGTGTGTGATTTTGTTGTTTATTCTGCTTGATAGATAGATTGATACCGAACAGGATATCTTTTATAATTCTTGCGATTTTTTTGATAATTCTGCTTGATATGACCACATCTTCATCTTCAACAAAACGTCTTACCCCCTGTGCTGGACGATGTTCAACGGTTTTTGGGGATTATGTCTGTCGTGGTTGTCGGCGTTTTAACCATGAAGTTATTGATTGGAATAGTTATTCAACTGAACAGCAAATCAGCATTTGGGCAAGGCTCGATAGTCAATTAGACCAAGTGTTATTGCCGATGTTACCCAATGCAAATCAAACGCAAGTGGAAAGTTTTTTACATGATAAACACGTTCGCTTAATGCCCAATGCCAGTTTAGGACGTAAATATTATCACGCCGTGCGATTATGTGAAAAAACACCAAAATTTTGTAAAGATAGTGGCTTAAATATTGATGAGCAACAGATTAAAGCCTTGTGGCAAGAATTTGAACAACGGATTTTAGCCCTAGCCTTGGCACATTATGATATGGCATGGTTGCGTGGGCGTTCATTAAAACAGCTATTAACCCAAGATAATGACTATCTTGATGAATAATTTTATTTTTTCTTTTTTTATCATGGTGCGTTAAACCGTCATGCTTTCTCAAATTAAAATCGTCATGGTACAAACAACGCTCCCTGCCAATATTGGTAGTGCGTTGCGTGCAATGAAAACGATGGGGCTTGCACAATTAGTGTTGGTTGCTCCTAAACATTTTCCACATCCTGATATTGACGCATTATCCGCAGGTGCAAGTGATTTAATTGCACAAATTCAAGTAGTTGAAACACTTGCAGATGCGATTGCAGATTGTCAAACGGTATTTGCGACCAGTGCTCGACAACGGCATTTACCTTGGACATTGCTCGATGCTCGTCAAGCATCACATTATGCGATTTCAGCGGTACAACATCAGCAAAAAGTGGCGATTGTCTTTGGGCGTGAAGACCGTGGCTTAACCAATGAAGAGTTAGCGTTAGCAACCCATCATTTAACCATTCCTGTAAATGAAGAATATGGCGTGTTAAATGTTGCTCAAGCCATTCAAGTGGTCTGTTATGAATTGCGTATGGCGATGTTACAACCTTCTGTTCAAGCCGTTCCGCAAGTGGAATATTGGGACGAACCTTTAGTCAATCAACAACAAATGCAACAGTTTTATGCTCATTTTGAGCAAGTATTACACGATTTAGACTTATTTGACCCACAAAATCCACGTTTACTCCCACTCCGTTTACGCCGATTATTTGGACGTATTCAATTAGATACGGTAGAATATCATTTATTGCGTGCCATGCTTGCACGAGTTCATGCCTTATCTCAACAGCAGGAAGACCAAACATCATGATTAAACCAAAGATTCGATTACCTAAGATGTTGCAACAGTTAAAAGAAGACGTTGATGCCGTGTTTGACCGAGACCCTGCGGCACGCAACAGCTTGGAAGTTTTAACCACTTACCCCGGTATTCATGCCTTAATTTTGCACCGTATGGCACATGAACTTTGGAAAAAAGAATGTAAAGGTTCTGCACGAGTACTCTCATCATTTAGCCGTTTTGCCACAGGGATTGAAATTCACCCAGGGGCAAAAATTGGTCGCCGTTTCTTTATTGACCACGGCATGGGGGTTGTGATTGGTGAAACCGCTGAAATTGGTGATGATGTAACCTTATATCATGGGGTAACATTGGGCGGAACGACATGGAATAAAGGCAAACGCCATCCAACCCTAGAAGATGGTGTTGTGGTCGGTGCAGGAGCTAAAATTTTAGGGCCTTTTACTGTTGGGAAAAATGCAAAAATTGGTTCAAATGCGGTTGTAACCAAAGCTGTGCCTGAATCAACCACGGCTGTTGGTAACCCTGCTCGTTATATCGATAAGCGTAAAAAAGAAACCACCGAATCCATTGATACATCATCAAATGCACATGAAAAATTCCAAGCCTATGCAGCATCACAAGACCAATCTGACCCAATGTTTATGGGCTTAAAAATATTATTGGAACGGATTGAGCAAAATGAACAGCGTATGAATACCATGTGCCATCGTTTATCGTTGATTGACCCAAGCTATAAGGAACAACTGGATACGCCTTTAAGTGATGAAGAAAAAAATGCACTTAATGAATTAAGACGTTTATGCGAACAACAAAGTACATCTCAATCTTAAAAATAAAGGCATATCATTATGATATGCCTTTATTCTTTGTTGTTTAACTTAAATCTGTTGGGTTTCGCTATCGCTCAACACCAACTTACAGCCTGATTTAAAATTAAAATTGCAACAAATATGATATGTTAAGAATTTAGGTTAATCTAGCTCTTTGACAACAACGGTACTTGCGATTTTATCATGCCAGCCTTGTTTTTTTGCGTCAAATGCAACCCAAATATAACCTAAACATAATAATACAGACGATGCAACATAACCAATCGAACGTAAAATGGCTTTACCTACGGTTAAATTACGTCCTGTTTCCGCATCTAATACTTTTAATTTTAATAAGCGTTTCCCCGGTGTACCGCCCCATTTTACCCAGCATACAATCATAAACACAAACCAAAAAATCTGTACGAATAATTGTAAAACAAGTGCTACAGCAGATGATGTTTCTTCTGTTTGTGGAAGATTAGATACGTCAATCACTCCTGTTACCATTACCAGTAGAACAAGACCAACTGTTATTATAAACATAAAAAAAGAATCAATTAAAACTGCACAAAGTCGAATCCAAAAACCTGCGTATTCATAGCGAGATTTAGCCATTTTTACTCCACATTATTTTAAAACCCATACAAAAACATTGAATTACATCATCATTCACCATAACATAATGAACAATAAAATGCAATCCAAAATCAATAAGAACCTGTTCACAATTAATTATGCTTTGGTATATTTGTAGAATATTTGATTAAAAATCATTGCTTTTTTGCCAAAAATGGCTAAATCTTGCTTTTCTGCGTCAAAAACTTGCTTGATAGAATCACGATTAACCTGCGTTTTTTCCTTGAAAAGCTGGCGATTTATCTCATTTTTGCCTAAAAAAATTAATCGTGAACAGGTTCTAGGATAAAAAATAAAAGATGATGGTCTTTTAACCATCATCTTTTACGTTAAGCCCCATTATTGCTAGCTTTTCACTAATTTTTTAGGGTCAGTATTACCAAGTTCAGGGTGTTGAATCGCATCTGCACATAAGGCTTTATCTCGTAAATAGCTTTCTTGTTTTTTCTCGATTTGTGAGCCATTTTGTAACAGTTCTCTTGCCCAAGCGTCCATACTGATAAGGCTTTTACGGCACATTGCATATTTTCCTTCGGTTACCGCATCGGTCATTTTCACCTGTGTCATCCATTCTTCGGTAAGTTGGCGAATCGGCTGACGGACATTGACATCAAGTTGGTCAATTTTTTTGTCTTTGAGTAAAGGTTCAACTTGATTAAGAAAATCCCATGCACGTTGAGCGTGTGCGGTTGCATCAGGGCTAAGTTTTTGTGCAGGTTGGATTCCTGATTTTTGTTCAGTAGGAGTTTGCGTTTCAGCAGGACGGTTTGTGGAAGATGATGATTGCGAACCGCCACACGCCATCAAGGCACTACTAACAACTGTAACGACAAACAGCGTTTTAAAATGTGTTAAAAACATGATGTTACCTTTAAATGTGTTATCTTATGATGGTTTATGGTAGTGAATTTAAGGCAAATTCTCAAGCTATTTTCAGCAAAAACGGACAATTTCCTGTCCGTTTTCTAATTTTATTTATCATGAAATGATGATAGATTGTACATCATGCTTAGTGGAATTGAGCAAAATTTGGTTTGCGTTTTTCCATAAAGGCTTGCACCGCTTCTTTAGTTTCAGGTGATTGCACACGTTTCATAAAAATATCCGCTTCCATATCGATATATTCTAAAATTTCATCAAGATTAGATTTCATCAAGGCTTTACTTTGTTTAAGTGATGCCAATGGCATTTGCGATAATTGTAATGCGACTTGCTCAACGTGTGTATAAACATCGACATCTTCAGGTAAGCGGTTGATTAAATGTAATTCTTCTGCTGTTTTACGGTTGAATTTTTGGGCAGTAAATAACAGTTCTGCGGTTTTTGGATAGCCAATGCGTTCAACCATCAATTTACTGATTCCCCCTTCAGGCGATAAACCTAAGCTGACAAAAGGCATTTGAAACACAGCACTATCATCCGCAAATGCCATATCAACGTGTAATAATAAAGTTACGCCAATCCCAATCGCCACGCCTTTAACCGCAATTAAGATAGGTTTAGAAAATTTGGCAACACTTTTGATAAGTAAAAATGGCGGTAAATCCCCTGCTTTTTGCGTGCTTAAATCCGTTTTAAAGAATTTTAAAAAGTCTTGCATATCATTGCCCGCCGTGAAATCCTGCTCTAATCCACGCAAAATGACACAACGGACATCGGTTGAAGTATCGGCTTCTTGCAAAGCATCTACAATGGCTAAATACAAATCACTATATAACGCATTTTTACTTTCTGGACGATAAATCGCTAAAGTTAAAATGCCTTGATTTAGGCTTGCATTTAAATGTGGGTGCGGTGTGGTGATACATTTAAGCATGATGGGCTGTTCCTTGAAATGAAAGTTTTATTTTTACTGATTTTGCTTAAAAGTCAATCTCTTTTTTGGCAACTGGGCTTGTCAATTGAGCAAATTTTTTCAATAATAAATAGGTCATCCTGACATTTCATAACACTCATTACGATTTGTAATAATTTTAGAAATGAAATCGCATTTTTGCATTAAAAATGGCTAAATCTTGATTTTCATCGTCAAATTGCTTTCAATATCAACTGCACAATTTTCCTTGAAAATCTGCGATTTTTCTCATTTTTAATTGCAAATACGAAATGTCAGGATGCCCTAGATTATCTTCATCGTTTTATTGTGATTTTTATGTTTGATTATCAATATTTAGTCTTTATTGGTCGTTTTCAGCCCTTCCATCTCGCACATTATGAAACGGTAAATATCGCCCTACAACAAGCTGAACAGGTGATTTTATGTTTAGGCTCGGCTCAACATGAACGCAGTTTAAAAAATCCTTTTTTAGCTGAAGAACGCAAGCAAATGATTTTAGCGAATTTTTCACCAGAGCAACAACAGCGTATTTTATTTGCGGATATTATCGATGTTTATAATGATGAAAAATGGAAAGCCTTGGTGCGTGAAAAAGTAGCAGAATTGGTGCCAAGTTCGGCAAAAATTGGCTTAATTGGACATGAGAAAGATGAATCATCGTATTATTTAGATTTATTTCCAGAATGGCAACGTGTTCCTTTGGAAAGTTTACAAGGGGCAATTTCTGCAACCCCTTTACGAGAGCGTTATTATCAAGGGGAAATTGTGCCAGATGTTTTCCCACAAGGAACGCTTGAATTTTTAAAACATTTTCAAACCACAGCAACCTATCAACAATTACAACAGCAATATTTAGCCAAATAAAAAATGGGCGATGATTCGCCCATCCTATATTTTTGGATTATTTAATCACCGTTAAACCACCCATATACGGTTGTAAAACAGTCGGAATCGCAATTGAACCATCTGCTTGTTGATAGTTTTCAATCACCGCCAATAAAGTACGTCCAACTGCTAAACCAGAACCATTTAAGGTATGCACTAACTCGGTTTTCTTTTGGTCAATGCGATAACGTGCTTTCATACGGCGAGCTTGGAAATCGCCCATATTTGAACAGCTTGAAATCTCACGATAAGTATTTTGACTTGGTACCCATACTTCTAAATCGTAAGTTTTTACCGCACCAAAGCCCATATCACCGCCACATAGCAAGATTTTACGGTATGGTAATTCTAAAGCCTGTAAAATTCCTTCTGCGTGTGCTGTCAATTCTTCTAAGGCTTGCATTGACGTTTCAGGTTTTACAATTTGCACTAATTCGACTTTATCAAATTGATGTTGGCGAATTAAACCACGAGTATCTCGTCCATACGAACCCGCTTCACTACGGAAACATGGCGTGTGTGCAGTAAATTTTAATGGTAAACGGTCTTGCTCGACAATTTCATCACGCACAAAGTTGGTAACAGGCACTTCTGCGGTTGGAATTAGATAGTATTCTTTTTCGCCATTGAGTTTGAATAAATCTTCTTCAAATTTTGGTAACTGCCCTGTGCCTTTTAAGCTGTCTGCATTAACCATATAGGGTACATACGCTTCTGTATAGCCATTTTTTAAGGTGTGCGTATCCAACATAAATTGGGTTAATGCACGTTGTAAACGTGCCAATGCACCTGTTAAAACGCTAAAACGTGAACCTGTTAATTTAGTTGCGGTTTCAAAGTCTAAACCGCCAATGCCTTCGCCTAAATCGGTATGGTCTTTTAATTCAAAGTCAAATTGACGTGGCGTCCCCCATTTTAAAATCTCAACATTGTCATTTTCATCTTTACCAAACGGTACAGATTCATCTGGTAAATTTGGAATTGAAAGTGATAATTGTTCGATTTCATTTTGTAAATCAGTGAGTTCTGTTTCTGCTTGTTTTAATTCATCGGCAATCGCTTGCATTTTTGCCATGACTTCGCTGGCATCGCCCCCTGATTTTTTTAACTGCCCAACTTGTTTTGCTCCTGCATTACGCTCAGCTTGTAAGTTTTCAGTTTTTTGTTGCAAGGCTTTACGGCGTGATTCTAAATCCGCCCATTGTTGCACATCAAGTTGAATGCCACGTTTTGCCAATGCAGTATTGACAAGTTCAATATTGGTTCTTAACAGTTTTGGGTCAATCATAGTGATTCATCTAGTTAAAATAATGCTGATTATTGTAGCATTTTAGTCAGAAAAATACAGTAGGGCGTGTTGAGATTTCTCATGCTTTAGATAAACGTATTTTAACGTGAGTTCGATTTAAAATATCAAATTTATTTCAATTTTAATCTTAAATGATGTTAGGTAGGTTGGTGTTGAGCGATAGCGAAACCTAAATTCACATGAGTTTATAGATGTTCTAAGTTTACGATTGGAAACGTTGGAAAATTTCCTTGTAGCCCATCATGTTGCCACAGTTGCGATAAAGGGATTTTGACATCTAAGGGCAAAGGCAATTTTTTAGGATTAAAGCTCATCTGCTCCAAACATTCGCCCCATGCAATCACATCAACATCTAAACTAATATGATGTGATGGACGGACACGTCCTGCATGAGATTCTAGCTGTTTTAAAGCACGTTCTACCCATTCAAATGAATAATGACTATTTAATAAACAGGCACTATTCCAATAATCCGCCCCGATGCCATCTCGACATGGAATTTGAAAAATATCCGAAAATTCAACATCTCCCCATTGTTGCAACGTACGATAGGCAAGCTGAAAGTGTTGTTGTGGATTTAAATTACTCGACAGAGCGATGGCAAAAATCATGGCGATGGCGTTCTAAGCGAATGGCGACCATTTGGGCTTGAGCAATAATGGCAGGTTTGGCAATACGCACATTAATTTTTTCAATGCGACTATCGTAGTCAAATAAGGTATTTAACACGATAAATCCAGCGTGTTCAATTAATGCTGGTTGTGCGTGTTGAATTGCTTGTGTTGTGATTTGGCAAAGGTCAGCATAATTCAACGTATCGGCTAATTGGTCAGATTGGCTCGCTTGGGTTAAATCGCAATAAATGCGTAAATCTAATACTAAAGGTTGTTTGATTTGTCGTTCCCATGTTAAACAGCCAATGACTGTTTCAACGGTTAAACCTTCAATTTCAATGCAGTCTAATGGATTCATGGTAAGTCCTTATTTGGTGAAACATCAAGCATATGTTCATGTACCATCGTTAAACGTTGGTCAGCATAAATGTCCGTATAAGGGGCAAGTACACGCATAAAACGGTCAAAATATAACATCTGTTTTAATAATAATGCAAAATCTCGTGGGAATTTAATGCCATGTCGTTCACCAACTGCCACAAGGTCTAACATCACATCATTTAAATCACTTGGGCTAGAAGATAAAATACGTTGTGGGTCAGTTTCGGTTGCTAAACTAAAAATTCGCTCTAAATCATGGGCTAAATTATCGACATTTACCTGTTGATGTGTCATGCCCATTTTGAGCATATTTTCCGCCATCATGGTAAAATTCAGGGCTTGTAATGCGTCCATAAATGCCATACTGGCTGACCATACTTCAGGTTTTAATTGCCCGACAATGCCAAAATCAATAAATCCGACACGTCCATCTTCCAACAACATCACATTGCCTGCGTGTAAATCGGCATGGAAACTGGCACAATGACTTAAACTACCAAACCATGTATTCATCACATTAACTAATACTTGAGATGGGTCGGCAACATATTGCTGAATCACCGAAAAATCCGTTAAAGGCACACCATATAAACGTTGCATGGTTAAAACTTTTTGCGTGGAATATTGATGATAAACTTTCGGTGCAATCGCCACTTGATTTCCAGTTGCCTGTAAATAGGCATTAAAATCATCTAAATTACGGGCTTCTGCATAAAAATCAATCTCTTTAACCATACGATTTTTAATTTCTTCGGTAATGTCCGACAAAGACGCAAATTTGATTTTAGGCATGATGTTTTCCAATGCCTTACTTGCCCAATGCACCACATTTAAATCGGTATATAAAATGGTATCGACATTCGGTTTTTGCACTTTAATGACTACATCTTCCCCTGTAACCAACCGTGCAGAATGCACTTGGGCTATCGATGCCGATGCTAAAGGCGTTTCATCAATCCATGCAAAAATTGTTGCAATGTCCTGTCCTGCAAACTCCGATGCTAACACTTGGCGAATATAACTAAAGGGCAATGCAGGGGCTTGGTCTAAACATTTTTGAAATTCTTCCACATAATCTCGTGGAAAAAAAGAAGGCGTACTGGCGATAAATTGCCCTAATTTAATGTATGTTGTGCCTAATTCTTCAAAAGTTTCACGCAATAATTGAGCGGAATAGTCATGATGTTGGTGCTGTTGATAAGCTTTTGCATATTTCACCCCTGCTTTTGCGGTAACAAAAGCGGTTTGCCCCATACGTTTTAACGAACGCACCCCATCAGCAAGCAAAACTTTATTGATAGGGGGAAGACGTTTAAATGGTCGTTTTATCATAATCGCTCTCAATTTTTTTTGATTATTTTACAATGCTTTGACAAACAGGACAATTTATATCCTGTTTAAATTCAATGATTCTTTGGGATAGGCTCAGACCATTCCACATTAAAAATTTCTGCCGTAAAGGCATACGCCCTAAACCTAAATATAATAAGGCATGATGAGCCTGCAAACTTGCCATCACGATTGGAGTGCTGGCTAATACACCACTTGTGGCACAACTGCCCTGTTCTTCATCTTGCTCAATCTTTGGAAATAAACATTCATAGCACGCTGAATCGCCGTGTACCATAAGTAATTGACCTTGCAAACCGATGGCAGATGCACTAATTAAAGGCACACCTGCACGTTTACATTGCTCATTAACCCAATAACGTGTACTAAAACGGTCGCAACCATCTAGCACGACATCAAATTGCTGTATAAATTCTAAGCCAATTGTTTCATCAAAGCGTTGTGGATATGCAACAACTTCAATATGTGGATTAATTTGCTTTAAATGCTCTGCCAAAACGGTCGCTTTCGCTTGTCCAACGTGATGCGGTAAAAATGCAATTTGTCGTTGTAAATTACTACCATCAATCATATCATGGTCAAAAATATGCAGTTGCCCAACCCCTGCTCGTGCTAAAATTTCAGTACACACACAGCCCAAACCGCCTGCACCAATCATCAATACACGGCTTTTTTTAAGATTTTGCTGTGCATCTAAATCCCAATCATCAAGCAAAATTTGACGACTGTATAAATAAAGTTCAGATTCACTCAACTCATTCAGCATAAAGCATCACGCTAAAAGATAAAAAATTTGTGATAGTGTAACATAGTTTTTGAATTGACAGACAAAGCATTACACGATTCCATGATTTTCGCCACTTAAAATCAAGGTTGATTTTGTACGAACCCTGTTAAAATAAAAATTTTACCCTTGAATAAAAAAGTTAAATGTAGTTAAATTACACTATTCGCTAGATTATCCTTTAGTCAGTTTGCATATTCACGACTTTTTCTTTATTTTTCAATCTTTTGTGATAAAGCAAGACCAAACAGGATATTTACATTCACCTTTATTTAAATGATTGATATTGCTATGAAGACTAAAATTTTTGCTTGTACTGCAATCGCTACTTCAATTCTTCTTACTGCATGTGGTAAAGATACGTCTCAAGAAGAAAAAACACCGCTTCCAAAACAAACGGTTGAAAATGTCATTCCAAAAGAACAGCCAGCCCCTGCTCCAGCACCTACAACAAAAACTGCGGAAGATACCATTACATTAACGCCTGAACAACAGCCAAAAACGCCTGTAACGGCAATGATGGAAAAGAAAAATGAAACCGCAACACAAAACCAAGAAGGTACATCAGCACAACAAAATAGTACAACAGCAACACCATCAACCCAAACGAATGTAGCACCAGAACAGCAACCAACTTCAGCAAATACAGCGACTGCAACCGCACAACCGCCAGCACCTGTTGTTGCTCCTGTTCCTGCTCCACAACAGCAAGCACAAAATATTGCACCGGTACAACAACAAACAGCACCTGCACCACGCCCACAAGTGCAAACTCAACAAACTGTGCGTGAGCAACCACGTCCACGCCCACAACCAACGGCTCAAGATATTCAAGAACAGCAAGCACGAGAAAGACGTTTACAACAGCAACGTGAGCTACGCCGTCAGCAACAAATTGCTCGTGAGAAACGTTTGCGTGAATATCGTGAGCAACAGGCTCGTGAACAACAACGCCGTGCAACACAAGGGGATAATAATGTTGCGAACAATACCGCACCAAAACGCCCTGCAACACCTGCACCAAAACCAAATACAGAAACTTTGGTAATTAAAAAGACACAACGTCCTGCAGAGCAAACAACTGCGACACCTGCTAAACCAAAGACAACTGAAACAGCGAAGACAACAACACCAGCAAAAACAACCAAACCTGCTGAAACCGCTAAAACAACGGCTCCAGTACCAAAAGCTGAACCGAAAAAAACACAAGCGAAAGCAGAAAGCAAACCAACATCAACCGTGGATAAGCCAAAAGCAAGTAACTACACCAGCTCATCTTCACAAAAAGAGCAAAGTGTTGATGATGCAATCAAACAAGCGATTGAAGCAGCAACCCCTGCTAAATAATCATTGGCATAACACATCAAGAAAGGCAACCTTGCCTTTCTTTTTTTGCTGATTGGAATGAATAGATGACTGAAAATAACCCTACACTCATTGAAATTAATGCAATGGGACAATCATGCCCTATGCCATTGTTATTACTTAAAAAAGCATTAAAACAAAATCCATCAGCCGATGTACATTGGCTACTCAAATCATCTGATGTCAATAGTAAGGTTGATATTCGCCGTTATTGTGAAATCCATCAACTACAATGTGAATTGATTGAGCAAGGTGAACAAGAATTTCATTATTTGATTTCACGCTCTTATCATTAACATCTCTTCAATATTGATTTTTTAGCCGTAAAATGACTTTATTTTTATACGCTTAACGTATATGATAATGGAAATTTAATCTTAGGACGATACATTATGCACCATCCAGACCATTTAAAATATGCCACGACCCATGAATGGGTTAAAATTGAAGATGGACTTGTTATTACAGGGATTACTGACCATGCACAAGATGCTCTTGGCGATATTGTGTATGTTGAACTCCCTGAAGTTGGTCAAACCTTAACTGCAACACACCCTGCAGGCGTTGTGGAATCGGTCAAAACCGCATCTGATATTCATGCACCTGTTTCTGGTACTGTTGTAGCGGTGAATCCAGATTTAGAAGATGACCCAGAAATCATTAATCAAGACCCATACGGTAAAGGTTGGCTTTATAAAATACAGCCAAGTAATTTGGCAGAAGTTGAATCTTTATTGAGCAATGAAGGTTATCAAGCGACTTTATAACCTTGTATCTCATCTACATAGGGCGAAATTTTCGCCCTTATCTATTTCTATTCTGTATAATAACTTTGTCGATGTTTAGAAAATTTTTCTAATTGTTTTAAAAATCCTGTAAAATAATTTTTCTCTTTATCTTCAAGGCGATAGCCTGCATACAGGGTTCGTCTTAGCCCTGTTTTGGATACACAATCCAATCGCCGTGATGTTACCCAACCTTTTTGTTCATATTCATATACAACCCAATCAGGTAAAGCCGTTATGCCACGTCCACTTGCTACTAATTGAATGAGCATTTGCGTTAAATCTGTGGTACGAATATGTTTAGGTTGAATATTGGCAGGAATAAATAATTTTGCCATGATGTCTAAACGATGTTTATCAACAGGATAGCTAATTAAGGTTTCTTCTGCTAAATCATGGACTTGAATATTCTCTTTATGATTAAGATGATGGGTACTTGATAACACTAATCGTGATTCATATTCAAAAATAGGGAAATATTCTACCCCTTTAATTTCAATTGGGTCAGCAGTAATCAGTAAATCAAATTCGCCATGTTCGAGTAGTTCATGTGGATTGGACTCAAACCCTGATGCAAAATCTAAATCCACATCAGGATATTGTTGGCGATATTGGTTGAGTAAAGGCATTAACCAGTCAAAACAGCTATGACATTCCGATGAAAAAATAATCCGCCCTGTTTGTCCGTGTAGTAGCCGTGTAATATCGCTTTGAGCTAGTTGTACTTGGGGCAATACATCATCTGCTAATTTTAATAATCGCTCGCCAACATGAGAAAATTGGATTGGACGGCTACGGCGATTGACAATTTCCATGCCAAACCAATGGTCTAATTCTTTGAGTTGGTGTGAAATGGCAGATGGCGTTAAGCATAAGTCATTAGCAGCTGCAACCAATGAGCCATGCTCTCTTAAGGCAACAAGGGTTTTAAGATGGCGAAGTTCGAGCATAGGTTTAATTGCCTTTATTGTATCTAAATTGAATAAAATTCATTATATCATGAAAATATTGAGTTTGCCTAATCATGAATTTAATTTAATAATATATCTATCAACTGAATTATTTTCATTTTAAGGTAAAGATTATGAGCATTCAAACTCACATTTTAGGTTATCCACGCATCGGGGCAAAGCGTGAACTTAAGTTTGCAGAAGAAGCCTATTGGAAAGGCGAAAGCACTCAAGCTGAATTTTTAGAAAAAGCCTATGCCGTTGAAGCAAGCAACTGGCAAGCCCAAGCAGATGCAAGTTTATCGTTTTTAACTGTGGGTGATTTTGTATTTTATGATGCAATTTTAACCCATGCGGTGCGTTTAGGAGTGATTCCAGCTCGTTTCGCAGAAGCAGAAAAGTTAAATCAAATTGACCAACAATTTTACTTAGCTCGTGGTCGTGCTCCAAATTGTAGCGATGTTCCTGCATTAGAAATGACCAAATGGTTTGACACTAACTATCATTATTTAGTGCCTGAACTTTCTCCAAATCAACAGTTTAAACCTGATTTTAGCGATTTATTTGCTCAAATTGAGCGTGCAAAAGCCTTTAATCAGCCGTTAAAAGTGGTTGTTCCGGGCTTATTAACTTTCCTTTATTTATCTCGTGTTGTGGCAGGTAAAGCGGAAACAACATCATCTTGTGGTTGTGGGTCTGACCATAAAGAAGTGGTTGCAGATAAAGCAACATTAAAATTTATTGATGCCTTATTGCCAATTTATGTGCAATTATTTGATGATTTGGCAAGTCGTGGCATTGAATATGTTCAGGTTGATGAGCCTGCACTTGTGCTGGATTTAGCACCTGAATGGCAATCGGCTTATGAGCGTGTTTATAATGTGTTACAACGCCGTGATGGTTTAAAATTAATCATTACCACTTATTTTGAAACCTTAGGGGCAAATTTAAATCTTGCCGTAAATTTACCTGTTGCAGCTTTACATATTGATATTACACGAGAAAAAGTTGGCGAGTTTTTCTGGAAACAGGTGATTGACCAATTACCAACGCATAAAATTTTATCATTAGGGGTGATTAATGGTCGTAGTGTTTGGGCAAGTGATTTAGTAAAATTAGATGACGTTGTACAAACAGCGAAAAAA